>NZ_JBFAUZ010000051.1:0-67766 GCF_040679555.1 Spirillospora sp. NPDC052242 | reverse complement strand
GTGGAGCGGATGATGCGCGACGCCAAGATCACGCAGATCTATGAGGGGACCAACCAGATCCAGCGGATGGTCATGGCCCGCCAGCTCCTCAAGTAGCGGGCAGCCGCACCTCGAACAGGGCGCCGCCCTCCGGCGCGTCCCGCACCGTCAGGGTGCCGCCGTGCGCCGCCACCAGGTCGCGGGCTATCGCGAGGCCGAGTCCCGCGCCGCCCTCGTCCCGGCTCCGCGCGTCGTCCAGCCGCACGAACCGCTCGAAGACCCGCTCGCGGTCGGCCGCCGGGATCCCGGGGCCGTCGTCGGCGACCCGCAGCACGACGTCCCGTCCCTCCCGGGCGGCGGTGAGGCGGACGACCCGGTCGGCGTGCCGCTCGGCGTTGTCCAGCAGGTTGCCGAGCACCCGCGACAGCCGTCCCGGCACGCCCGTCACCCGCGGGTCGCCCTCCACGGACGCCCGCACGGGGACGCGGTCCCCGGCGGCCCGGCGGTCCAGTTCGTCCCGCACGAGCTCCGCGAGCCGGACGGGACGCGGCGGGGGGCGCTCGCCCGCGTCGATCCGCGCCAGCAGCAGCAGGTCGGCGGCCAGATGCTGCAACCGGACGACGTCGTCCACCACCCCCTGCACGTCCAGCAGCTCCGGATGCGCGGCCGCCACCTCCAGCTGCGTGCGCAGCGACGCGATCGGGCTGCGCAGCTCGTGCGACGCGTCCGCGACGAACGCGCGCTGCTTCGCCACCGAGTCCTCGAGCGCGGCGAGGGTCGCGTTCGTCGTGACGGCGAGCCGGCCGACCTCGTCCCGCGCCTCCGGCACGGGGACCCGGCGCGACAGGTCGCCCGCCACGGTGATCTCCGCGAGCTCCGCGCGGACCGCCTCCACCGGGCGCAGCGCCCGCCGCGTCACCAGCCACGTCACGCCCGCCACCACGGCGAGCAGCAGCGGCAGCCCGACGAGCATCGAGCGCGTCACCGTCCCGACGGCGCTGCGGGACGCGTCAAGCTCGGTGCCCGCGTACACGGTGACGGTCTCGCCCGCGGGCGTCGTCACCTCGACCGCCGCGAACCGGTAGTCCTCCGTCCGGCCGTCGACGGTCGCGGTGCCGGTGGTGAAGGACGGGTCCTCGCCGGAGACCTCGCCGCGGCGCGGGGCGTCGTCGACATCGTCGCCGTCGCCGGAGTCGTCGTCCCCGGCGTCCGGCGGCGGGAGGGGCGCGGCCGACGCCGCCCCGGTCCCGCCGATCGCGGTCAGGTCCTCGCTCGCCGCGCGCACCCGTCCCGTCCCGTCCACGACCTGCACGGGATGTTCGTCGTCGTCGGGCAGGTCGAGCGACCCGAACGGGGTGCCCGTCGCGAGCTGCGACGCCACCTCCCGCGCCGCGACCTCCGACCGCAGGTCCGTCTGCCCGCCCAGCTCTGCGCGCAGCAGCAGGACGACCGCGAACCCCGCGGCGACCAGCGCGGCGGCGACGACGGCCGTCGCGCCCAGCGTCGTCCGGGCCCGGACGGACCCGAACCATCGCCCGGCGGGCATCTCAGGCGCCCCCGTCCCGCGCCAGCCGGTAGCCGGCGCCCCGCACCGTCGCGATCGACCTGCGGCCGAACGGCACGTCCAGCTTGCGGCGCAGCGCGCTCACGTACACCTCGACGATGTTGGGATCGCCGTCGTAGGCGAAGTCCCACACGGCCTCGATGATCTGCGCCTTCGACACGACCCGGCCCGCGTTCACCGCCAGGTGCTCCAGCACCGCGAACTCCTTGGCCGTCAGCTCGACCTCCTCGTCGCCGCGGAACACCCGCCGGGCGGCGGGGTCCACGGTGAGGTCGCCCAGGACGATCGACGGTGCCGCGCCCCGCGTGCGCCGCCGCAGCAGCGCGCGGACGCGGGCCACCAGCACCACGTACGAGAACGGCTTCGTCAGGTAGTCGTCCGCGCCCGTGTCCAGGCCCTCGGCCTCGTCGTACTCGCCGTCCTTGGCGGTCAGCATCAGGATCGGCGTCTCGTCGCCCGCCGCCCGCAGCGCCGCGCACACCCGGTAGCCGTTCATCCCGGGCAGCATGATGTCGAGGATGACCAGGTCGTAGCCGCCGCCCGACGCCCGCTCGTACCCCAGGGCGCCGTCATGGACGACGTCCACCGTGAACCCCTCGGCGGTCAGGCCGCGGGCCAGGGACGTGGCCAGGCGTTTCTCGTCCTCGACGATGAGCAGGCGCATGGAGGACAGCCTGCCAAACCGTTCCTGAAGAAGGCTTCAGGTCGCTTCAGGTGCGCTACAGGAACGTCCGACATCGTCGGTGACGTACGGGCCGACCGGCCACGACACACCGACACCGGAGGTGGAACCACATGGGCATCGACGCGCGCCGCATCCTCACCGGCCGCAGGCTGCTGGTCACGGCGCTCGCCGCGGCGGCCGTCGCCGGCGGCGGAGCCGCCACCGCGGCCGTCGCCACGGCCGACGACCGGGACGAGGGCGTCCCTTCGGGCACCCGCGTCACCGCGGTGCAGGCCGCGCAGGCCGCGCTGAAGGCGGCCCCCGGCACGGTCGAGGACATCGACCTCGACGACGACGACGGCACCGCCGTCTGGGAGGTCGACGTCGTCGCGTCCGGCGGCGGCGTCCGGACCGTGAGCGTCGACGCCGGCTCGGGCAAGGTCGTCCAGAACCGGGCCGACCTGGACGACGACGATGACGACGACCGCCGCGAGGCGGCCGCCGACGCGAAGGCGCTGGGCGGCGCGAAGGTGACCGCCGTCGCCGCCGCGAACGCCGCGCTGAAGGCGGCGCCCGGCACCGTCACGTCCATCGACTTCCAGACCGGGACGACCCCCTCCTGGGAGGTCGAGGTCGCGGGCTCGAACGGCACCGAGCACGAGGTCACCGTGGACGCCGCCTCCGGCAAGGTGCTCCAGAACCAGGCCGACGACCAGGCCGACGACCAGGCCGACGACCGTGCCGACGACGGGGAGGACGACGACCGGGACGACGACTGACATCGCCTCCGCGGCGTCCCCCGCCCGTGAATGGGGGACGCCGCCGCCGGGAAGACACCGATCACGGCGGGTTGAGAGGGAGGCTATGAGCGACCAGGCACCGGCGCCCGGCGTCGACACGACCGTCCCGCAGGTGGCGCGGATCTGGAACTACTGGCTCGGCGGCAAGGACAACTACCCCGTGGACCGCCGGGTCGGCGACCAGATCCTCCGCATGCTCCCGGACGTCGCGCGCCTCGCCCGCGCGTCCCGCCTCTACCTCAACCGCGTCGTGTGGTTCCTCACCGCCGAGGCGGGCGTCCGCCAGTTCGTCGACGTCGGCACCGGCCTGCCCACCGTCGACAACACCCACGAGGTGGCGCAGCGCGCCGCGCCCGAGTCGCGCATCGTCTACGTCGACAACGACCCGATGGTGCTGGCCCACGCGAAGGCGCTGCTCACCAGCACCCCCGAGGGAAGCACCGCCTACGTCCACGCCGACCTGCGCGACCCCGGGCGCATTCTCGAGGCCGCCGCCGAGACGCTCGACCTCGGCGAGCCGGTCGCGCTGACGCTGATGGGCGTCCTCGAGTTCATCACCGACGACGACGAGGCGTACGCGATCGTCCGGCGGCTCATGGACGCCCTCGCCCCCGGCAGCTACCTCGCCATGTACGACGGGACGAACGTCGTGCACGGCGCGACCTCGGACAGGATCGCCGAAGTGTGGAACGCGTCCGGCGACTCGCCCCTCGTCCTGCGCACCCCCGAGCGCATGGCCCGGTTCTTCGACGGGCTCGAGCTCCTCCCGCCCGGCATCGTCCCCATCACCCGCTGGCGCCCCGAGCACCCCGCCGACGACGTCGACGCCTACGGCGGCGTCGCCCGCAAACTCTGACCCTCCCGCCCCCCGCCCGCTCGGAACTCCAACGCCTCCGGCGTCTCGCTGTACTCGACGAGATGCCCGCCCGCGACACGCTCCAACACCGCCCGCACCTCTGCGGGCGTGGCGTAGAAGAACTCCCGCCGCAGGTTGACCTGGTTGACGCGCCGCTCCGCGAACTCCCGGTGCAGCTCGCCCTCCAGTCCGACGGCGTCCTCGCTGAAGATCAGCGCGTGCACGTCGAACCGGAACGGGACGGACGCGTCACCGAGCTCGCGGACCCGGTCCATCGGGTCGAGCCGCCGCGTCATCCCGATCTTCACCATCCGCTCGCCGAACGCGCCGATGTTGGAGATGACGTACACGTACCCGGCGCGCACCTTCGCGGCCCGTCCCTCCACGTCGGTGATCGCCTCGTCCACGTCCGCCAGCTTGGCCCGCAGTTCCGCGGCGCCCTCGGCGTCACCGCGCGCCTCCAGGCGGGCGAGCGCCGATTCCACGTGTGAGCGTTCCTTCAGCAGGCGCGCCTTCTCCCGCTCGAACTCCTTGCGCGCCTTCTCCTCCTCGCGCTGCCGCTCCCGCTCGGCCCGCACCCGCTCCTTCTCCTCCTCCAGCTTGGCGAGGTGGTCGGCGGTCAGCCGGAGCTCTTTGATCCGGACGTCCCGGTACTGTCGGCTCACCCGGATGTCCATGGTCTTGCCCAGGCGCTCGATCGTCTGCGCGCTCTTGTCGAGCCGGTCGATCGCCGCCTGCAGCTTGTAGGGCCGCATCGTCCGCACGAGGTTGTCGGCCTCGGCGTTGTAGGCGCGCAGCATGAGCTTGGAGAAGTCGCGGACCATCTTGCCGCCCTGCGCGGTCGAACCGTTGACCGTCCAGTTCGTGGCGCCGACGACGGCCCGGTCGTTGCGGGCCATGGACTTGATGCGGTCCCGCACCTTCGCGAGCTCCGCCTTGTACGCGACGGAGTCGGCGAGAGGATGCTGGTACTCGTAGACTCCGGCCTCCTGCAGGAGGGCCGTGTCTTCCGTCTCCACGATTCCGCTGCGCAGGTTTTCGAGCCGGATGCGGGCCTTTTCCGCGTCCCGCCGCACGTCCGCCGCCTCCGTCCGCAGTCGCTCGATCTCCGCCGACACCTGGACGGCCTCGAGTCCGCCGAGGCGCTCGAGGAAGTCCCGCAGCCGGGCGTTCTCGGCTTCCAGTTCTTCGATGCGCTGCTTGCGGCCACCGAACAGCGGCACGCTCCGTGCCCCCGCCCGGGATGCAGCGGCCCCAGACCCGGTCGGCGCCGGGACGCGCGGCGGCGGGACGGTCGGCGACGGCGCGGGGGCGTGCGGCGGGGCGGAGACGGAGGTCGCAGGGAGCCAGAACTGCCATCCGGGCGGGGCCGGTGGCCAACTCGGGTCCGGTCGCCATCCCGGCGGCGGGGTCCACCCTGCGGGCGGCGCGGGCCAGGTCGGCGGCGGGTTGTAGCGCCACCCGGGCGCGCCCGGGGCGACGGCAGGCACGGGGCCGGGCGCGCCGGCGTCCGGCGCGGACGGGACGAGCGGCGGAGGAGCCGGGGCGGGCGCGGGCGGCGGAGGAGCGGTGAAACCCGGTGACCCGAAGGGCACGGAGACAGCGGGTTCCGCCGGGGGAGTGAACTCGGCCGGGGGGACCGGCTCGACGGGGGGCACGGATCCCTCAGGCGCCGGGGTCGGCCATCCGGGGCCGCCGGGCGCGGAAGCGGCGGGCTCCGGCGGAAGGACGGGCCCGTCCGGCGCCGGTGTCGGCCGTGCGGGTTCGCCGGGCGCGGCGTTCCGTGCCCGGATCAGCTTTTCGACGAGCTCGTGCAGGCGCGGGGCGTCCTCGTCGTGGACGTCACCGAAGTCGACCTCCTCGCCCGTCCCGGCGAACGCGACGAGGAACCATCGCTGCTTGTAGGACCGGCGGATCTCGATTCGGGTGGCGTCCGCGATCGCCAGTTCCCGTCGCGGCCCCTCCCGGACGAGGTCCGCGGCGGACAAGCCGAGGACGCGCCGGTCGGTGACGGCGACGTGGGTGAGGGTCGGCAATACCTTGACGGTCGCGGCGATCGCGAGCAGTCTCTCCCCGTCCTTCAGGTAGAGCCCGACGGCCCGTCGCAGGTCCTGCGCCTCACCGTCCCCGAGTTCGACCCCGACGTACGCCGGGCACGGTGTTGTCCACCCCGTCATCGCTTCCTCGCAGCCTGTGCAAGGCGGAACGCCCCCGATCGCGGGACCGTGGACCGTGCCGCCGTCCGATGGTCATGCCGAGGGGAGCGCTCGACCTCTGTGTGACGGTTCGGCTGCGTTGCGGGTTTACGAGACCGGAGGGCCGGTCAGCGGCGCATGCCGCTGCCGCCGGATTCCTCCTCGCCGTCGGTGGTGTGCTCGGGTTCGAGGTATTCGTCGTCGGGCCACAGCGTGTCGGCGAGGCAGGCGAGGTACTCCTCGTCCGCGGGGTCCAGTTCGGCGGTCATCGACTCCGGGTGGACGCCGGGCGGTCCGGTGCGCGGCTCCGCGGGCGCCGCGGGGGCGAAGGGGCGGAGCAGGTTGGAGACGCACAGGCCGAGCACGGCGACCAGTGCGACGAGGACCAGGACTGTGATCACACCACCCCGTCCTTTCGCGGTCGGGTTCCACATGAACCTTGCGTAAGTAGCGAAACAGTTGAACGCTACCGGGACGACCGATCGGATGGGAGTCCGACATGCTGACCGCAGGGGACAATGGGCGCATGCGGACTCACGGCCCCGTGGACGCGCGGGCGCGCGAGCTGGCCCGGATCCTCTGGGATCACCTGGTGCTGGCCGACCCTCTCTCCAAGGCTGACGTGATCCTGGCGCTGGGGTGTCACGACACGCGGGTGGCGGTCCATGCCGCCCGGCTTTGGCATGAGGGACGGGCGCCGCTGCTCGTCGTCTCGGGCGGGCGCGGCAAGATCACGTCCGGGTGGGCGGAGACGGAGGCGCGGGTCTTCGCGCGGGTGGCGCGCGAGCACGGCGTCCCGGAGGAGGCGCTGGTGCTGGAGGAGACCGCCTCCAACACGGGCGAGAACATCACCGCGACGCGCCGCCTGCTGGACGAGCGGGGCGTCGACGTGCGCAGCGGGATCCTGGTCGCCAAGCCCTACATGACGCGCCGGTCCCTCGCGACGGCTCGGCGCCAGTGGGCCGGGCCGGCGTGGGCGGTCACCGCGCCCGAGATCGGGTTCGACGCGTACGGGGACGACGAGCGGCGGTTCATCGAGCTGATGGTGGGCGACCTGCAGCGGATGGTCGTGTACGCCGAGCGCGGGTTCCAGGTGCCGATGCCCGTTCCGGAAGCGGCGTGGGCGGCGTACGAGGAACTGGTGCGGCTCGGCTACGACCGTCACGTGATCAGGTGACGGCCGCGGCCGTCAGGCGGCCGCGGTGGGACGGTGCGGGGCGACGACCCGGCCGTCGGGGAGCAGCTCTCCGGTGTCGTCGAAGACGACGATGCCGTTGCACAGCAGGCTCCAGCCCTGCTCGGGGTGGTACGCGACGGTGCGCGCGGCGTCCCGGTCGTGGGCGTCGGCGGCGGGGCAGCACGGCTCGTGCGCGCAGGTCGTCGGGTCGGGGTGGGCGGTCACGGGATTCCTCCAGGGCGTCCCTGTGATTAAGGACATACTTCACCATGCCGCCGTACGTCCGAAATATGCAAGCAGATGAGGAATTCTTTACGTTACGAGCGTGTAAAGGTTCGGGGTACCGGGCAATGTCAGCGCCGGTCCGGTTCGTCGCCGTGGTCCACGTCCAGGCCGACGACCGACGCGCAGCCCGTGCAGACCCATTCCGCGATCACCGCCTCGAAGTCGGCTCCGCGGGTGCGGTAGGGGTGGGCGACGCGCCTGCGCCGCATCCCGTGGCCGCAGGACGAGTGGAGCAGCCGGCCGCACGCCGGGCACGGCCACACGTCCTCGCGGCGCAGCGCGCAGCGCGGGCAGAGCGGGGCCTCGAGCGCCTCGAACGGGCCGTCCGCCGGGACGCCGCCGTGGAGGTCGAGGCCCAGTTCGGCGCGCCAGTCCCGCTCGAGTTCCAGGTACTCGTCGCCCGGCCAGTGGTGGTCGGCGAGCCACGCGAGGTACTCCTCCTCGCCCGGCTCCAGCACGGCCGTCAGGGACTCGGGGTGCCCGGACGCCGGGGCGGGCGGACGCCGGAAACGGTGCCGGGTCGCGGCCAGCAGGATGAGCAGGCCGAGCAGCACGGCGGCCAGGCCAGTCGCCAGGGGCATCGCGGGGGTTCCTTTGGATCATGAAAGCGCTTCACAAAACCCTGCGAACGCTACAAGAAGGCTTCCTGACCGAAAAGTCGATCAGAAAGATCCTTTGTCCGGATCTCCGGCGAGGCTCGTCCGAAAATGGCGAAGCTCGTGACCGGAACCCCCTGGCGGCGTTCCGGTCACGAGCCCGCGCGGTCAGTCCTTGCGGCCGAGCACCGCCGCCATCTGGCTGTGCAGCGGGTGCTCCAGCGGCCCCGCCGGCCCGTCCGGCCGCCACGCGGTCACGAGTTCGACGCCCGGCTCCAGGATCGTCAGCCCGTCCATGAACCGCTCGATCTCGGAGGCGGGACGGAAGTAGGAGCCGCCGAGCCCCGACTGCAGGATCTTCTTCGCCTCCTCGACGCGCGGGTCGTCGCCCGCGTCGTGCAGGTGCGTGAGCATCACGTGGCTGCCGGACGGCAGGAACCCGTGCAGCGCGCGGACGACGCCCGCCGGATCCCGGTCGTCGGGCACGTGGTGGATGATCGCGGCCAGGATCACCCCGACCGGACGGTCGAGGTCGATCAGCGCGGTCAGCGCCGGATCGGTGAAGATCTTTTCCGGCTCGTGGAGGTCGCCCTGGATGAACGTCGCGACGCCGGTCTCGGTGAGAAGCGCCCGGCCGTGGGCGAGGACGATCGGGTCGTTGTCGACGTACACGACGCGGGCGCCCGGGGCGGCGGCCTTGGCGAACTGGTGCACGTTGGACGACGTGGGCAGCCCGGACCCGATGTCCACGAACTGGTCGATGCCGAGCTTCCCGGCGAGGTAGGTCACCGCCCGCTCGATCGCGACCCGGTTGCCGCGCGCGACGACGGGCGCCTCCGGGACGAGCTGCATCACCATGTCCGCGACCTCGCGGTCGGCGGCGAAGTTGTCCTTGCCGCCGAGGAAGTAGTCGTACACCCGGGCGAACGTCGGGGTGGAGGGATCGATGCCGGGCGGAACGTTCTCCGGGAGGTCGTCGGCCACGTGCGCGGCTCCTCGCTGAATCGGTGCGGCGGTGTTGAAAACGCCATGCGGTGGGGAGTTCCACATTAGGCTGAACCGCCCGGCGTTGCGGGCCTTTCCCCGATCATCGCCCCCCGGCCGCCGTCCGGCGCGGCGCGCGGCGGAGGCGGCGGGGTGCGGTTTTCCGCAGGGCCGGGATGCGGCGCGCGGCCGGTAAGGTCGGCGGTGCGCTCCATGGTGGCGGTATCGGCGGATCTCTAGTGTGGCGAGGCATGATCACAATGACGTTTTTGGCGGCGACCGAGGGCGAGCCGGTGGGCGGCATCGCCGGCTGGGCCACCGACCTGATGGAGCAGATGGGCGCGCCGGGCGCGGGCATCGCCATCGCGCTGGAGAACCTGTTCCCGCCGCTGCCCAGCGAGATCATCCTGCCGCTCGCCGGGTTCACCGCGTCGCAGGGCAAGATGAACCTCATCGCCGCCCTGATCTGGACGACCGTCGGCTCGGTCGTCGGCGCGCTCGCCCTGTACGGCATCGGGGCGGTCATCGGCCGCGACCGGATCCGCCGGCTCGTCGCCCGCCTTCCGCTCGTCAAGATCGAGGACCTCGACCGCACCGAGGCGTGGTTCGCCAAGCACGGCGCCAAGGCCGTCTTCTTCGGCCGCATGATCCCGATCTTCCGCAGCCTCATCTCCATCCCGGCCGGGGTGGAGCGCATGCCGCTGAGCAAGTTCCTGCTGTACACCACCCTCGGCAGCGCGATCTGGAACACGATCTTCGTGATGGCCGGGTACGGGCTCGGCGACCAGTGGCACAAGGTCGAGGAGTACGTCGGCGTCTACTCCAAGGGCGTCATCGCGGTGGTGGCCCTGGCCGTCGTCGTGTTCATCGCCTTCCGCATCGTCAAGTCGCGCAAGGACGGGAACGGGGGCGGCGGCGCGCACCGCGTCGGTCCGAGAGACGCCGAGCGTGATCACAGCGCCTTCTGACGACGTCGCCGGCCACCGCACCGGGCGAGCCGACCTCCACGGAGGGCTCGCCGCGCAGGACGTTCCCGGTGTTCCCGGGGAGCGCACGGCCGCTGCCGGTACCGCCGGCGGGCGCAGCGCCCTGCGGACGGCCGCGCGCGCGGCCGCCGGGCTCGTGCTCGGCACCCTGACGGCCCTCGGCGAACTCGCGTTCCTGCTGGTCGCGGCCGTGCTGGCACCGTTCTCGCTGGCCGTCTCGCGCGGCGAACGTCCGGTGCCGGACGCCGTCGCCGCCGCCGCCCGCGGGCTCACGGAACTGGAACGGCGCAGGCTCGCGGCGTTCTTCGCCGAGGAGAGCGCTGCCGCGGACGGCCCGGGACGCGCGCTCGCCTACCTGGCGCTGCGCGCACCGATCGGGCTCCTCGGCGGGACGATCCTGTTCCTGATCGTCTACGGCGCGGGCCTGGGCATCGGCCTGATGGCGAGCTGGTGGATCACCGGCGACTACATGGACGGCATCCCGCCGCACCTCTGGATCGTCGTCTACACGCTCCTCGTGGGCATCGTGCTGCTGTTCATCGCCGTCCAGGGGCTCGCCGGGGTCGTCGCGCTGGAGCGGGCGACCGCCCGCCGCCGCCTCGGCCCGAGCCCGCTGGACGCCTACCGCCGCCGCATCGCCGAACTGCGGGTGACGCGCGCGCAGGTGGTGGACGCCGTCGACGACGAGCGCCGCCGCATCGAGCGCGACCTGCACGACGGCGTCCAGCAGCGGCTCGTCGCGCTCGGCATGCTGATCGGGCGGGCCCGCCGCGCGGGCGGCGCCGACCCGGAACGGGCCGCCGAACTGCTGCGGCAGGCGCACGAGGAGTCGCGTCGGGCCCTGGACGACCTGCGCGAGGTGAGCTGGCGCGTGTTCCCGGCGGCGCTCGACGGCGAGGGCCTGCGGGCGGCCCTGGAGACGGTCGCCGAACGGTCGGCGGTCCCGGTGACGATCGGCTACGACGTCCCCGAGCGGCCCCCGCACCCGGTCGAGACCGCCGCGTACTTCGTCGTCTGCGAGGCCGTCAACAACGCCAACAAGCACTCGGGCGCGGGCCGGGTCCGCGTCGACGTCGCGGAGCGGGAGGGGAGGCTCGGCGTGCGCGTCGAGGACGACGGGACCGGGGGCGCCGACCCCGGCGGCGGGGGGCTGGCCGGGCTGGCCCGCCGGGTCGCCGCACTGGACGGGACGTTCGCCGTGGACAGCCCGCCCGGCGGACCTACCGTGATCGCCGCGGAGCTGCCGTGCGGGTGATGCTCGCCGAGGACTCGACGCTGCTGCGCGAGGGCCTGGTGCGGCTGCTGGCCGAGGAGGGCCACGAGATCGCCGCGGCCGTCGGCGACGGCGACGCGCTGCTCGCCGCCGTGGCGGCGGCGCCGCCCGACGTCGTCGTCGTGGACGTGCGGATGCCGCCCACGCACACCGACGAGGGGCTGCGCGCCGCGCTGGAGATCCGCCGCCGCTGGCCGCGCGTCGGGGTGCTCGTCCTGTCGCAGTACGTGGAGAAGCGGTACGCCGCCGAGCTGATCACCGCCGACACCGGCGGGGTCGGCTACCTGCTCAAGGACCGGGTCGCGCAGGTCGACGAGTTCCTCGACGCGCTCGACCGGATCGCCGAGGGCGGCGCAGCGTTCGACCCCGAGGTCGTCCGGCGGCTGCTCGCGCACAGCGCGCACGCCGATCCGCTGGCCCGCCTGACGCCGCGCGAACGGGACGTCCTCGGCCACATGGCGCAGGGGCATACCAACGGGTCGATCGCCGCGCACCTGCACATCTCGCAGAGCGCCGTGGAGAAGCACGTCAATGCGATCTTCGACAAGCTCGACCTGTCGGCCGCCACCGGGTACAGCCGCCGCGTACTGGCCGTCCTGCGCTACCTGCAGTCGTAACCCCTCACCCCGTGCGTGGCCCGTGCGTGGCCCGTGCGTGGCCGTGCCCCCGTGACCTGGTGACTCCGTGACCTCAAGGTCTCGTGACCCGCGTCCGCCGGCCTGGCCCCGGCCCGGCGGGGCGGGTGCTCCGCCGGTGTTGGCGTGTGCGGCGCGTCCGAGGTCCTGGTCGGGCGGACGACGGCGGCGGCGTGCGGCGGGCTGGGCCGGGGGTCATCCCGGGGCGGGCGTGCCGTCGTCCACGGAGTCGACGGGGTAGCGGGTGCCGCCGACGGCGCGGGCGCGGGTGAGGAGCGCGCGGTTGGCGGCGAGCATCGCCGGGACGGGCGCGCAGCCCGGCGAGGCCGTCCGCAGCATCCCGAGCAGGACGGGGTCGGGCGGGACGGCGAGCCCGGGCACGCGCCCGGTGCGCAGCGCCTTGATCAGGACGACGCCGCTGAGGCCCACGCCGGCCGGGTCCGCCGCCGCGAGCTCCGCCTCGATGACGGCGGCGGCGCGGTCCCCGGGCAGGAACACCATGCCCCACGGGTGCGGGCGCGCCCACTCGCCGAGCGCGACGAGCTCCGCGACGTCCGGGCGGAGCCGGTCGGCGAAGTCGAGGTAGGGCAGCTCCTCGGCCTCGGCGGTGCCGGGCGGCGGGGCGCCGCCGTGCAGCACGGCCTTGGCCTCGTACCGCCACCCGCCGCCGTCCGCCGGCTTGGCCTGCCCGGACAGGTGCTCGGCCCGCGTCTCGCGCTGCACCCGCAGCAGCTCGGCGGCGTCGCGGCACGGGATCGTGCAGGACAGCACGCGCTCGGGCACGGGGACCAGCCGCAGCACGGCCCGGGTGATGACGCCGTGCCGTCCGAGCCCGGCCCGTACCGCGTCGAACAGCTCCGGCCGGGCGGCGGGGGAGCACGTCACCGCCCCCCGCTCCGCGTCCAGCCCGTACCGGACGACGTCCAGCGACAGGACGTTCGCGGCCTGCAGGCCGTGCCGGTGGGAGCCGCCGCCGACGCCGCCCGCCGACAGCGTCCCGCCGACGGTGACGTCGAGGTGGTCGGTCAGCACGGGCGGGGCGAGCCCGTGCGGCAGCGTCGCGTCGAGGACCTCCCGCCAGGTCGTCCCGGCGTCCACGACCGCGTGCGCGCCCCGCGGCCCGTCCGTCCCGACCGCGTGGACGCCGGCGAGCCCGCGCATGTCGAGCGAGACGCCGCCCGTCAGCGACTGCCCGAACGTGGAGTGCCCGAGGCCGCGCGGGACGGCGGCCAGCCCGTCCGCGGCGGCCTCGCGGAGCGCGGCGGCGACCTCCGCGGCCGACCCGGGGCGGACGACCCGCGCGGGGGAGCGCTCGACGATCCCGCCGAAGTCGCGCACGCTACCCCTTCCGCAGGCGGTCGGCGACGCGGCCGAGCGCGTCGCCGAGCAGTTCGATCTCCTCGCGCGACAGCACGTCGATCAGCGACTCCCGGACGACGCGGCGGTGCCCGGGGCGGACGCGCTCGAGCGCGGCGGCGCCCTCGTCGGTCAGCTCCGCCCACACCGACCGCCGGTCGGTCTCGCAGCCGGCGCGCCGGACGAACCCGGCTCGTTCGAGCCGCGTGACCTGGTAGGTCAGCCGGCTCTTGGAGATCATCACCTCGCGGGCGAGGTCGGACATCCGCAGCCGCCCGCCGTCGGCCCACTTCAGCCGCACCAGGACCTCGAACTCGGGATGCGAGAGCCCGCCGTCGCGCTTCAGCTGCCGCTCGACCTCGTGGTCCATGAGGTGCCCGGCCGCGAGGAACGCCAGCCAGGCGCGCATCTCCGCGTCGTCGAGCGGAACCCCCGCATCGCTCATGCGGTGATTCTAGTTGGCCTGTATCCAACCTGAAGTTTCTAGGTGGTCTGGAATTCAACCACCTCTGGTAGCGTTCAGTTAGTTCATATTTGAACCTTCAACCGGAGGAGAGGCATGCTCCCGTCTCGCCGACACCCCGACCTGCTCCACGCCGGGCTGCTCATCGGCCGACTGGTCCTCGGCGCGGTGTTCGTCGCGCACGGCTGGCAGAAGCTCAACGACACCGGGCACGCCGGCGTCACCGCGATGTTCGACGGCCTCGGCATCCCGCTGCCCGGCGCCGCGGCGACGTTCGCGACCTGGCTGGAACTGCTCGGCGGCGCCGCGCTGATCGCGGGCGTCCTCGTCCCGCTGGTCGGCGTGCTGCTCGCCGCGAACATGGCCGGCGCGTTCTGGTACGTCCACAAGGACGCCGGGTTCTTCGCGAGCGACGGCGGTTACGAGTTCGTCCTCGTCCTCGGCGCCGTCGCCCTGCTGCTCGCGCTCACGGGGGCGGGCCGGTTCTCGCTGGACGCCGTCCTCTGGGGCGGGCGGCGCCGCGCGGCCGACGCCCCGGAACGCGAGGGCGCGGCGGCCTGACCCGCCCCGCCCGGCGGGGGGCGCCCCCCCCCCGGGCCCGGCTCCGCAGCGATCCCTGACTGCGTGTGGCGGCCGAGACGGGGGTCGGACGGAGTACCGGCCGCCTTCGGGTCACCGGCGCATGGCCGGTCGGGTTGGGAACCGGTCGCTCACCTCCTGTCAGGGACGGGCCGCCGGGTCGCACGGACCCGGACGGCGGGACGGGGACGGGCGCCGCGCCGACACCCGCGTGATGTTCGGGAGAGCCCTCGGCGGCCGGAGGGAAGGCGACCGCCGAGGGGACGACAGGGGAGGACCGAGGGATCAGTCCGTCCCGCACATGCACTGACCGACGTGCGGCGAACCGACGTGCGGTGGACCGCTGCCCGAGCCGTGCCGGCGCCGGGACGGTGCCCGCGAGGGCGACCGTCACCTGCCGGGGCGCACCCGCCGTGGCGTGCCGGCCGGGTGCTCGCGGGCTTGCGGAGCGCCGCCGGGCCCTGGGGAGGGCGGGCCTCGAGTGGCGCCGGGCGCCGCGTCCGCTCGGGGCGGGCGGTGGCGGCGGGGCGGTGACCGGACGGGTGCGGGGCCGTGCCTGGACGGGCGCGGGCCCGCGGGGGCGCTCGGCGGGGTGCGGTCCGGGCCGGCGGCGTCCGGCACGGCGCCGCCGGCCCGGCCGCGGGGGAGCGCCGGCGCCGCGGGGGCGTACGGCGCCGGCGTCCGGTGATGGGCGGGGTGCTCGCGGGACGGGGAACGGGACGGTCCGGTGCGGCCGAGGGCCCGAGGTGTGCCGCCGTGCACGGCGTCCGCGGCCGGCGTCGGGGGACGCCGCGCGCCGGGGCGGGACGTGCCGGGGACGCCCTCGGCCGCGCCGGTGAGGCCGTCACCCGCGGTGCGTCGCATCTCGGCCTCCTCTCGTCCGGGACCTGGGGCTTTGCCGCCCCGCGGTCCGCTCGTTCACTCGCTGTCACGAACTCGTTGCGTTAAGTACCCCCGGGTCATGCTCGCGTAAACCGGGGTCAGCGCGCGGAATCATGATCGTCACCAGACTTTGCCTTCGCATTGCCCGGCGCCCCCGGGCGGCGGGGCCGGGCGGCCGCCGCGGGGCGGGGTCAGCCCAGGCGGCGCAGGGCGAGGGCCGTCGCGCACAGCAGGGTGCCGCGGGTCGTGCGCGGGTCGACGCCGATCAGCCGGGACGTCCGGGCGAGGCGGTTGTCGACGGTGTTCGGGTGGACGGTCAGCGCGGCGGCGGTGCGGCGCCGGTCGAGGTCGTGGTCGAGGAAGGCGCGGAGGGTCTCGAGGAGCTCGGGGTGGTCGTCGAGGGGGTCGAGGGCCGCGGCGAGCGCGGGGCCGCCGTCCGGGGCGCCGCTCAGGTGGTAGTCGAGCAGGACGTCGCCGAGCTCGTAGACGCCGGGCGGACGTCCGGTGGCGCGGGCGATCCGGGCGATGCGGGCGGCCCGCGCGGACGCGCCGGGGATCTCGGCGGTGCGGGCGCGGGCCGCGCCGGCGGTGACGGGCTCGGCGCGGGCGAGGGCGCGGCGGAGTTCGTCCATCCGGTCGGCCGCGCGGAGGGGGAGCAGAACGTGGACGCCGCGGCCGTCGAGGAGGGTGAGCGGCGCGCCGCCGGCGAAGCCCTCCAGGGCGGCGCGGACGCGGCGCTGCAGGCGGCGCTCGGCGACGCCGGTGGGGCGTTCGGGCGGCGGCAGGTTCAGCACCAGGAACGAGTCGGGGAGCGGGACGCCGTAGCGGTCGGCGGTGGCGCGCGCCGGTTCGCCCGCGAGGAGGGCCCGCGCGATCTCGCGGAGGGCGTCGCGGCGCTCGTCCTGGATCGCGGCCTGCGCCGCCTGGTACGCGTCGGCGACGGCGGCGACGACCCGGTTCGTCCCGCGGATCTGCAGGCGGGCGAGGAGCGGGAGCGCGTCCTGCTCGCCGGGCCGGACTTCGGCGACGAGCGCGTCCCAGATCAGCTCGGCGCCGATGTAGTACGTCGACAGGAGGGTGGAGAGGCCGACGCCCTCCTCGGCGCGCTGGGCGGCGCGTTCGAGGAAGAGCCGCAGGTCGTCGTGGTCGACGCGGGTTCCGGCGGCCATGTCGAGGAACTGCCGGATGGCGAACCGGGCGGTGGCGGCGATCTCCAGGTCGCGCATGTCCGCGGGCAGGTCGGCGTAGTCGGGGATGGCGGCGAACCGCCGCTCGGCCAGCTCGCGCGCGAGCCGGTTGACCTTCGGCTCGCAGCGCGCCGCCAGCGCCGCCGCGACGCGCCGCGCCTCCCGCTCGTCGATGACCGGCCCCCCTTCAGCGCGATTGTGACATGTCACAGCGATCCCGGGTGAACGCGGGACGGCCGCCGATTGTGGAGGCGTGCGTCCGGGAGGGAGGGTGATCCGTACCAGAACGGACGGAGCGCGCATGGCACCCACCGCGAAACCCCCGATCCCCGACGCGTCGAGTTCCCGCCGGGCGTGGACGGTCGTCGTCCTGCTCGTCCTGTTCATGATGATCAACTTCATGGACAAGGCCGTGCTCGGCCTCGCCGGCGACCACATCCGCGCGGACCTCCGGCTGACCGACACCGAGTTCGGCTCGATCGGCAGCGTCTTCTTCCTGCTGTTCAGCGTGTCGGGCGTCGCGGTCGGGTTCCTGGCCGACCGGGTGCCCGCGAAGTGGCTGCTCGTCGGCCTGGTCGCCGTGTGGAGCGCGTCCCAGCTCGCGGTCGCGCTGCCGGCCGCGGGCCTGCTCACCCTGATGATCACCCGGGTGACGCTCGGGATGGCCGAGGGGCCCGCGTTCGCGATGGCGAACCACACCGCGTTCAGCTGGTTCCCCGACCGGGAGCGGGCGCTGCCCAGCACGCTGCTGACGACCGGCGGCGCGTTCGGCGTCGCGCTCGGCGCCCCGGCGCTCGCGGTGCTGATCACGAACGTCGGCTGGCGGTCGGCGTTCCTGGTGACCGGCCTGCTCGGGGTGCTGTGGGTCGGGCTGTGGCTGGCGAAGGGCGGCGAGGGCGGGTACTCCGCGCGCGCCGCGGCGGCGGACGGCCCGCGCTTCCCGTACCTGCGGCTGATCACCCGCGGCACCGTCCTGGGCGGCCTCGCGGCGGGCTTCGCGGCGTACTGGACGATGGCGGTCGCGATCACCTGGCTGCCGCAGTACCTGCAGCGGGTGCACGGCATGGAGCTGGAGCGGGCGAGCGTCATCGCGGCGGCGACGCAGGTCGTCGGCATCGTCGTGATGCTGTCCATCGGCTACGCCTCGACCAGGATGACGCGCGCCGGACGGTCCAGCCGCGCGGCGCTCGGGTACCTCGGCGGCGCCGCGGTCGTGCTGTCGGGCGCCGCGATGCTGCTGGTCACCCGGTCGGGCGGGGGAGCGGCGTTCATCGCGGTGCTGATGGTCGCCTACACGTTCGGCAATTCGTTCTTCGGGCTGATGCAGGCCGCGGCGGCCGAGCTCGCGCCCGTCCGGCAGCGCGGCGCGGTCCTCGGCACGGTGACCGCGCTGGCGTCCCTCGCCGGGGCGCTCGGCCCGGTGCTGACCGGCGCGATCGTGGACGCCGCGGGGACGGCCGAGGCCGGCTTCCGCGCCGCGTTCGACCTCGGCGCCGCACTCATGATCGTCGGCGGTCTGCTGGCCGCCGCCTTCGTGCGTCCCGCCCGCGACCGCGCCGCGCTCGACGCTGCGCGCCCGTCGGCGGCGGCTCCCGCGCACTGACGAAAGGAAAGAGATGAACATCAGGGCATATGCCGACAAGGTGTGGTCCGGTGCGAGCGACGACAGCATCGCCAACACCGGGATGGGCGGGAAGGGCGTCATCGACATCGCCGACGGGCTCGGCTGGAAGCCCGGCTTCGGCAGCGTCATCGCGTTCCGCACGCGCGGCGAGCTGATCCTGTTCGACACCGGCAACAAGGCGTACGCCGGGAAGACGCACGCCCGGATCCGCGAGTGGACGTCCGACCCGCTGGGCCTCGCGTTCTACTCGCACGGCCACGTCGACCACGTCATGGGCATGGACCCGTTCGACGCCGAGGACGGCCCGCGCGTCCAGGTCGTCGCGCACGAGAACGTCCGCGACCGGTTCGACCGGTACGCCCTCACCGCCGGGTACAACGCGGTGATCAACCAGCGGCAGTTCCAGATCCCGGACCTGCGCTGGCCGACCGAGTACCGGCACCCGGACGTGACGTTCCGCGACGCGCTGACCGTCACCCGCGGCGACCTCACGTTCGAGCTGTTCCACGCGAAGGGCGAGACGGACGACGCCGCCGTCGCCTACGTCCCCGAGCACAGGCTCCTCCTGCCGGGCGACCTGTTCATCTGGCTCGCCCCCAACTGCGGCAACCCGCAGAAGGTGCAGCGCTACCCCCGCGAGTGGGCGCACGCGCTGCGCCGCATGGCCGCGCTCGGCGCGGAGATCATGATGCCGTCGCACGGCGCCCCGATCTTCGGCGCCGACCGGATCGAGCAGGCGCTCCTGGAGACGGCCGAGTGGCTGGAGAGCATCGTCGACCAGACCCTCGGCCTGCTCAACGAGGGCCGCCGCCTCGACGAGATCGTCCACGCCGTGACCCCGCCCGCGCACCTCGCCGACCGCGTCTACCTGCAGGCGAAGTACGACGAGCCGGAGTTCATCGTCCGGAACCTGTGGCGCATGTACGGCGGCTGGTACGACGGCAACCCCGCGCACCTCAAGCCCGCCCCGGACGCCGCCGTGGCGCGGGCCGTCGCGGACCTGGCGGGCGGCGCCGCGAAGGTCGCCGACGCCGCCCGCCGCGCCGCCGCGGACGGCGACCTGCGGCTGGCCGCGCACCTCGCGGAGATGGCGGTGCAGGCCGACCCGCAGGACGCCGCCCTGCACGGGGCCCGCGCCGAGGTGTACGCCGCCCGCGCCGCCGCCGAGCCGTCGCTGATGGCGACCGGCGTGTTCAAGTGGGCCGCCGACGAGTCGCGGCGCGCCGCCGGCGGCGAGGCGACCCCGAGCACCATCCCGGGCCTGATCGCCTGACCGTCCGGCCGTCCGGCCGTCCGGCCCCGGCGCCCGTGCCGGGGGCGGGGCCGGGCGGCGGGTCAGGTGAGGTCGCGGCGCAGCGGCGCCGCGACGGCGGCCGCGGCGGCGAGGGCCGCGTACCCGAGGAGGACGAGCGTGCCCGCCACCGGCGGCAGCAGCCGGACGGGATCGGTCGCCATCTGCTGCGAGAGGGCGTCGGCGACCGCGGTGAAGTCGGTCAGCGCCGCGGTCGCCCCGCCCGGCAGCCACGGGTAGAGCCACCGGACGCCCGGCACCATCAGCAGCAGCGTCTCGCCCGCGTACAGGTAGCCGACGACGACGCCGAGCGCCGCCGTCCGGTTCGGGATCAGCGCGCCCATGCCGATGCCGAGCAGCGTGTAGACCGCCATCGCCACGCCGATGCGGGCGAGCAGCGCGAGGATCGTCCCCGCGGGCAGCCCCAGGTCGACGCCCTTCGCCGCCGCGACGCCGAAGAACGCCGCGGCGGCCGCGCCCGCGAGCACCGCCCCGTACCCGGCCCCGGCGGCGCCGTGGACCAGCAGTTTCGCCGCGAGGACCCGCCCGCGGCGCGGCGCGAACAGGAACGTGGCGTCCGCCGTCCGGTGCCGGTACTCCGACGCCATCGCCAGCGTGCCGACCGCGGCCGGGACGATCGCGGTGTACCCGAGGAGCCCGAGGACCGACCGGACGCCCTCCGCGGTGTGCAGGCCCGGCATCGGCGGGTCGAAGTTCTCCGGGCCGACGGCGGTCAGCACGCCGACGAGCCCGCCGCCGGCCAGCCCGCCGAGCAGCAGGGTCCCGAGCCAGGCCCGGGTGGCCAGCAGCTTGCGGAACTCCGCCCTGACCAGCCGGTTCATCGCGCGCCTCCGGTGAGTTCCAGGAACATCCGCTCCAGGTCGAGTTCCTCGGTGGCCAGGCCGTGGACGCGCAGCCCGTGCGCGGCGGCGAGGGCCGCGACGCCGGCGGCGTCCAGCCCGTGCACCCGCAGCTCCTCGGGCGCGTCCGGCCCGGCCGGTTCGGCGCGCACGGGACGTCCGGGCGGCGCCTCCCGGACGAGCGCCCGCGCGAGCTCGGCGGCGTCCGGCGAACGGACCAGGACGACCGATGCCGCGCCCGCGAGCCCGTCCAGCGGCCCGGCCGTCACGACCCGGCCGCCGCGGATCACCACGACGTCGTCGGCGATCCGCCGCACCTCGCCGAGCGCGTGGCTGGAGAACAGGATCGTGCGGCCCTCGCCGGCGAGGCGGCGCAGGAACGTCCGCAGCCACGCCGTGCCCTCCGGGTCCAGGCCGTTGCCGGGCTCGTCGAGCAGCAGCACCCGCGGATCGCCCAGCAGCGCGGTCGCGAGGTTCAGCCGCTGCCGCATGCCGGTGGAGAAGCCGCCGGTCCGGCGGTGCGCGGCCGCGGCGAGCCCGAGGACGTCGAGCAGTTCGTCGACGCGCCCGTCCGGGTGCCCGCCCATCGCCGCGTACACGCGCAGATGGTCGCGCGCCGAATGCGCCGGGTGGAACGTCGCGGCGTCGAACACCGCGCCGACCGTCGCCGACGGGTTCGGGATGTCGCGGTAGCGCCGCCCCCCGATCGTCGCCGACCCGGACGTCGGCGCGACGAGGCCGACGATCATCCGCATCGTCGTGGTCTTCCCGGCGCCGTTCGGGCCGAGGAAGCCGGTGACCCGGCCCGGCTCGGCGGTGAAGCCGGCGCCGTCCACGGCGACGACGTCGCCGAACCGCTTGGTCAGCCCGTTCACCTCGATCCGCGTCGCCTCGGCCCGCGTCGCCTCGGCCCGCGGCCCGGTCACGTCCGGCCCCGGCGGTCCGCGGCGGCGAGCGGGACGGTGACCCGGCCGCGGCGCGTCCAGGTCCGCTCCCACGCGCTGAACTCGATGTCGATGCGGTCGCGGGCGACCTTCACTTCGGCCATGGCATCGCCTTTCTCGTCGCGGCCCGGGTTCGGGCCGTCAGGTGTCGTCGGGCGTTTCGCCGGGTTCGCCGGCGGGCGCCTTGTCGGGCGGGTCGACGGGCATGAGGACGCTCGCGAGCAGGCGCGGCGTCCGTCCCCCGCCCGGCTCGTTGGCGAGGAGCGGGCCGACGAGTTCGGTGAAGCCGCGCGCGAACTCGGCGAACTCCGCGTCGTCCAGGTTCAGCACGACCTGCTGGTAGCCGACGCCGTCGGCGACGATGTCGATCTCGTCGCGCGCCAGGTAGCGGGAGAACTCGGCCAGGAGGCTGGAGACGAACGCGGTGAAGTACCGCCCGTGGTCCGCGGCGGTCGCCGCGGCCAGCTGCTCGGGGTCGAGCCGTGCCCCGCCGGGCGGCAGCGTGTAGACGCGCTCCTGCCCGATCCGCCGCTCCTCGGTCGCCTCCAGCAGGCCGCCCTTGGCGAGCGCGGCCAGGTGCCGGTACAGGGTCGCCTGCGGGACGTCCGGCAGCATCCCGGCGATCTCCCGCGTCGTGCGGCGCCCGGCGGCGACCGAGCGCAGGATCCGCAGCCGTACCGGGTGGAGCGCCAGCTCCTCCCACCGCTCCTTCGATGTGCTCACGAATGCACTTTATCATTATCGATAATGAGAACTGCACAGGTGGTGGAGGTGACGGGCCAGCGCGACCGCCGCCAGCGCGGCCACCAGCCCGCAGACGCCCGGCCAGCCGAACGCCGCGTACGCGCGGGCGCCCAGCCACGAACCGGTGCTGCCGCCGAGGAACGCGCACGTCATGTACGCCGTGTTGACGCGGCTGCGCGCGTCCGGCCGGAGCGCGAAGATGCGCGCCTGGTTCGCCACCATCCCGGCCTGCATCGCGACGTCGAGCAGCAGCGTGCCCGCCCCCAGCGCCACGAGCCCCGCCGTGCCGCCGAGGACGCCCAGCGCGAGGACGCCCGCGGACGCGATCGTCCCCGCGATCGCGGCGAGGCTCACCGCGTCCGCGCCCCGCCGGTCGACGAGCCGTCCGGCGGCCGGCGTGCACGCCATCGTCACCCCGCCGGCCAGGGCCAGCACGCCGACGGCGGACGCCCCGAGCCGGTACTCGGGACCCGTCAGGTAGAGCGCGACGCCCGTCCACACCGCCTGGAACCCGCCGAAGACGGTCGCCTGGTACAGGCACGAACGCCGCAGCGCGGGCTCGCGGCGCAGCAGCCGCGGCGCCGCCGCGAGCAGCGTCCGGTACGGCACCCGGGCGGGCGGCCGCGCCGCCGGCAGCGCGGCCGCCAGCACGATCGCCAGCGCCAGCGCGGCCGCCGCCGACACCGCGTACGGGCCGCGCCAGCCGAGCCGCTCGCCGACGACGCCGCCGAAGGCGCGGGCCAGCAGGATCCCGCCGATCGACCCGCTCAGCAGCGTCCCCAGCACGGCGCCGCGCCGCTCGTCGGTCACCAGCCCGGCCGCCATCGGCGCGATCACCTGCGCGACCACCGTCGTGAGCCCGACGAACGCGCTCGCGCCGAGCAGCGGCGGCAGCGCCGGGGACCCGGCCGCCGCCAGCAGCCCGACCCCGGTCAGGGCGAGCAGCACGACGATCAGCGTCCGGTGCGGGATCCGGTCGCCGAGCGGCACCAGCAGGAAGTTCCCGGCCGCGTAGCCGAACTGCGCGGCCGTCACCACCAGCGCCGCCGCGCCGGGGGAGACGCCGAGGCCGTCCGCGACCAGCGGGCCGACCGCCTGCGGGAAGTAGAGGTTGCCGACCGCGACACCGCAGGTCAGCGCGAGAAGGAAGACGAGCCGGCGGCTCGGCGGGGCCGGCTCGGCGCGGCGCGCGGGCGCCGCGGAAGGGGGATGCGAGGACACGTGACTCCACGATTCGACGCGGCGGAGCCGTCGGGCTCCGCGAGGGACGGGCCGTCGGGGGCTCGCCTCGGCGCCGTGGAGCGCGGGCCGCGCGCCCGGTCAGGGCGCGGCGCGCTCCGCCGCCGAGGCGTCCGTCGCGGCCGTGCGGAGAACCGGGTGGCGCATCGATCGTCCTTTCGTGGGAGCGGACGCACGGTCTCATGCGGTTCGTCCGCCCGGCAAGCTATTTTCCCGTCATGCCCTGTGTGCAGTGCGGCGGGACCGTCGCGCCCGACGGCCGCTGCTGGGACTGCGGGGCCGCGCAGCCCGCCTACCGCGCCCACCTGGAGACGGCCGTCCCCGGCGCCGCCGGGGTCGCCGACCGCGGCCGCCGGGACGTCAACGCCGACGCGATGGCCCTTGTCGCCGCCGGGCCGTGGACGATCGGCGTCGTCTGCGACGGCGTCTCCATGGCGCCCCGCGCCGACCGGGCGGCCCGGGTCGCCGCCGACACGGCCGCGGCCGTCCTCGCCGCCCGGCTCCCCGCCGGCGTCCTGCCCGAGACCGCGCTGGACGAGGCCGCCGCCCGCGCGGGCCGCGCCGTCGCCGCGCTCGCGACGTCCGTCCGGTCCGCCCCGGCGTGCACGTACGTCGCGGGCGTCGCCGGACCGGACGGCCTGTGGGCGAGCTGGATCGGCGACAGCCGCGCCTACTGGCTCCCCGACGAGGGCCCCGGCACCGCGCTCACCGAGGACGACGTCGGGGAGCACGACGCGATCGCCGCCTGGCTCGGCGCCGACGCGGGGGAACCGGAACCCCGCTGCCGCAGCCTGCGCCCCGGCGGCGCGGGCCGCCTGCTGCTCTGCACCGACGGGCTGTGGCGGTACCTGCCCGACCCCGCCCCGCTGCGGGCCGCCATGCCGGGCGGGAGCCCGCTGGACGACGCGCGCGCCCTCGTCGGCCGCGCGCTCGACGCGGGCGGCGCGGACAACGTCACCGCCCTGCTCGTCAGCGTGCCCGCGCCATCACGCCGGGGTGCCGCATCGTGAGCACCGTGCCGCGCACGATCACCTCCTTGACGCGCGCCGCCGCGCGCCCGGTCAGGACAGCCCGCTCGATCGGCGTGTCGTCGGCGTGGCTGAACTGGATGAGCGCGTCGCGGCGCCCCAGGCTGATGCACTGCCCGACGTACCGCAGCCGCGCCCGTCCGGGTTCGCGGCCGCGGGCGAGGGCCGCGGCGGCCGTCCCGCCCTGCAGGCCCATCTGGACGCCGATCTGGCAGGACATCCGCGACATGCGGTTCCGCACGGGCAGCACGGCGGCGTCCCCGACGGCGATCACGTCCGGGTGGCTCAGCGCCCGCAGCGTCCCGTCCACGCGGACGCGCCCGCCCTCGTCCACGTCCAGGCCGGCGGTGGCGGCCAGCGGCGGGCCGCGGAACCCGGCGGTCCACACGACCGCGTCCGCCGGCAGGTCCCGCCCGTCCCGCAGCGTCAGGCCGCCCGCGGCGACCTCGGCGACCGGCGTGTCCTCGTGCACCGCGACGCCCATCCGCTCGAACGTCCGGTGCAGGTAGCGGCGCGCGCGGGAGCCGAGGCTCGCGCCGAGCGGCCCGTCGGTCACCAGGCCGACGCGCAGCCCCGGCCGGGACTCGGCCAGCTCGGTCGCCGCCTCGATGCCGGTCAGGCCGCCGCCGACCACGGTCACCGACGCGAGGCCCGGCAGCCGGTCCCGCAGCAGCCCGGCCTCCGCGGCGCCCGCGACCGTCAGCGCGTGCTCGCGCGCCCCCGGCACCGCGTCCAGGTCGGTGGCGCTGCCGAGCGCGTAGACGAGCGTGTCGTAGCCGAGCTCGGCGCCGCCGTCCAGCCGGACCTTCCGGGCGTCCACGTCGAGGCCGGCCGCGCGGGCGACGACGAGGTCGACGCCCGTCCCGTCGAGCAGGCCCGCGAGCGGCAGGTCCGCCAGGTCCTGGCCGGCCGCGAGCTGGTGGAGCCGGACGCGCTCCACGAAACGGTCGGACGCGTTCACCAGCGTCACCCGCGCGTCCCGTCCGGCGGCCTTGGCGGCGCGCTTGGCCGCGCCGAGCCCCGCGTAGCCCGCGCCGAGCACCACGATGCGGTGGGTCATGCTTCCTCCTCGTTGAGAGTCGGAAGCTGAACCGGACGGACGCCCGGTCCGTGACGGCCGCGCCGGGTGACGCCGATCACACGAGCTGATCGGCGACGAACGCGAGCTTGCGCGGAGCCAGGATCGTCCGCACACGGTCGATGCGTCCGTCCTCGACCCGCACCGACAGGACGCCGTACAGCGCGTCCTCGATCCAGATCAGGACGGCCGGCTCCCCGTTGACCTCCGCGACACGCGACGTCACCAGCGCGGCCTCCGGCCGCCGCGCGAGCCCGGCCAGATACCGCAGGACGGCCGCGCGGCCCGTGACCGGCCGCCGCGAGGCCGTCACCTCGCCGCCGCCGTCCGCCACGGCCACGACGTCCTCGGCCAGCAGCCGCTCGAGCGCCGCGACGTCCCCGTCCAGCGTCGCGCCGAAGAACGTCTCGACGATCCGCCGGTGCCGTCCGGCGTCGACGTCGCGCTTCCGGCCGTCCTCCCCGACGTGCGCGCGCGCCCGCCGGTGGAGCTGGCGGGAATGGTCTTCCCCGATGCCGAGGATCTCCGCGATCTCCCGGTGCGGATGCCCGAACGCCTCCCGCAGGATGAACACCGCGCGTTCCGCGGGGGACAGCCGCTCCAGCAGCACCAGCACGCCCAACGACACCGACTCCCGCTGCTCCACCGTCTCCAGCGGCCCCAGCGCCCCGTCCGCGGTCAGCACCGGCTCCGGCAGCCACGGGCCCGCGTAGCGCTCCCGCCGCACCCGCGCCAGCGACAGCCGGTTGAGGCACAGGTTCGTCACCACCGTCGTCAGCCACGCCGCCGGCACCTCGACGCGATCGGCCCGGCTCCACCGCAGGTAGGCGTCCTGCAGGACGTCCTCGGCCTCGGCCGCCGACCCCAGCATCCGGTACGCGAGCCCCATCAGCCGGGGCCGCTGCCCCTCGAACACCTCGACGTCCGGGGCGTCCGAACTCGCCATGCCGCCGACCCTACTTCGACACCCTCACAGGCCGAACAGCGGCAGGCACGGCTCGAGCCCCGCGATCTCGACGTCCACCGTCCGGTGCCGCTCCCACCCGGCGCGGTCGAGCAGGAGCCGCTGGTCCCGCCGGATCTCGTCGTGCACCCGGACCCGGTCGACGCCGTTCGGCTCGTACCCCAGCTTCTTCGACACCGCCAGCGAGGCGGGGTTGTCGACGAACGCCGTGCTCGCGGCGGTCTCGGCGCCGAGACCGGCGAAGGCCAGCTCCAGGACGGCGGCGCGCATCTCCGTCCCGATGCCCCGCCCCTGGTGGCGCCGCCCGAGCCACGACCCCGTGCCGACCTCGCGCACGACCGCGAACTCGGCGGCGGAGACCCCCTGCGTCCCGACGACGCGGCCGTCGAGGAACACGACCAGGTCCAGGCACCACTTCCGCGGCGTCCATTCCGCGAGCTGCCGCCAGTGGTACTGCATCGCGTTCCGCGCCCGCTCCTCGGGCGTCCCGTCCGTCCACGCGGTCATGAAGGGCATCGTCCCGGGGTCGTGGACGCCGTCGGCGGCGAGCTCGGCCAGCGCGTGGAGTTCCGCGAGATCCGGCAGCCGCAGCTCCAGGCGCGGCGTCCGCAGGGTGAGCCCGAACATCGGCCAATGAGTCAGCTTCACCGGCCTCATTATCCGTTCCGGCCCGCGAAGCGGAAAACCATTAATCCGGACCACGACCCCGGCCCGGCGCGTCACCGCGGGGGCGCCTCGTTGCCCGGCGCGCAGGTCAGCAGCACGCGCGCGAGGCCGCGCCGGGCGCACTCGTCCAGCCCGGCGGCCGGCATTCGGGTGGCGTGGCCTTGGCGACGCCACTGCGAGACGACGTGGTAACCGATGTGGCCGCCCGCGTCGGCGAGGGCCGCCGTCAGCCGGTGGCGGAGCACCAGCGTGCCGAGGTAGTGCTCGCCCGCGAGTGTCATGCGTTGGGCTGCGATCCGACAAGTGTCGGGGCGTGTTGCGTCGGTCTGGTGTTCAACTCAACTTGGCGGATTCTGTGGCGCGAGGCTTTGCTTCAGAGGGGGTGTCGGCCGTGTGCTGAAGCCTGACTTGGCGTTCGGTGTCGGTGAATCCGAGTGATCGGTAAATCCCGATCGCTTCGGCATCTGGATCTGCGACGATCACGAGTGTTCGGGCTCCCTCGGCCAGGGCCTGCACTCCGGCGAAGTGGACGAGCGAGGAGGCCAGGCCGCGGCGGCGGAAGGCGGGATGGGTCTCGACCTGCTGGTAGCGAGCGAGTCCCTGGCCGTCGAGGACGACGCCCAGGCCCGCGCGCATCTCACCGTCCACGAACGCGCCGAACCAGGTGATGTCGCCCGCCTCGCACAGGCGTCGTTCCTCAGCGAGTTTGGCCGTCCGGAACGTGGTGTTCTCCTCCGAGGGTTCCGACTCATCGCACGCGTGCCGCAGGCGGGCCGCCTGTTCCCAGTCGGCCTCGGTCAGCTTGCGCAGGTCGGCTTGCGCCGGCCGTGCGGGGACTTTGAGAGAGGAGGCCGTGAGGACCGTGTCGGTCTCGACGCTGATTCCGAGCCGTTCCCATTCTGCGTGCCGGCCCGCCTCGCCCTCGGTCCCGTCCACCCCGATCGCCAGGTGCGACGCCTCCGGGAATTCCGCCGCGAACAGGGCGGGAGCCTCTGCAAGCGCGTGGGGTGCGACGAGCACGAAGTTGCCCCACCAGAAGGACGGGTTGGCGGGCGTCCGGACCACCTGGTGAGACGGGTGGTCCACGATGACCGAGCCGGCCAGACGGCGGAGCAGGAGATCTGTGCGAAATGCGAGAGATCGGACCTTCACCCGGCGATCCTAAGCTCGGTTCTGGCCGGGCGCCTACCTTCGTGGCAGCAGGCCCGGCGCCGGCGCCGACACCAGCGCCAGGTGCGTCCGAGGGACGGTGAGCCGGCCGTCCCGGGCCGCCGTCACCCGCTGGTCCGCACACGTTCGCCTGGAGAGGGCAGGGAGGGTCTCCGGGCTTGATCGCTGAGAGCGAACGGGGGGAGGAAACAAATCGCTGCTCCGTTTTCTTGAGTGTGGATGACTCAACCTTCCGGGGTTGGGTCGCCGGTCCTCCCGAGGGGCCGGCACGACACGGACTTGGAGTGAGCATGAGCGAGACCCTGACGCTGCCGGTGCTGCCCCTGGACGACGGGGCCGTTCTGCCGGGCATGGTGGTGCCCCTCGACCTGTCCGGCGACGCGGAGGTGCGGGCGGCCATCGAGGCGGCGCGGGCGGTGGCGCAGACGACGGGGCCGGGGATACGGACGCCCGGCAAGCCGCGGGTGCTGCTGGTGCCGCGGCTGGACGGGCAGTACGCGGCGGTCGGGACCCTGGGCGTGGTCGAGCAGGAGGGGCGGCTGCCCGGCGGGGAGCCGGGGGCCGTCGTGCGCGGCGTCGCCCGGGTGCGGATCGGCACGGGGACGACCGGGCCGGGCGCGGCGCTGTGGGTCGAGGGGACCCTGATCGAGAAGCAGGCGCCGTCCGGACGGGCGCAGGAACTGGCCAAGGAGTACAAGGGCCTCGTCAGCGCGATCCTGCAGAAGCGGGGCGCGTGGCAGGTCGTCGACGTGGTGCAGCAGATCGACGACCCCTCGACGCTCGCCGACAACGCGGGGTACGCCCCCTACCTGTCGGACGAGCAGAAGGTCGAGCTGCTGGAGACGCCGGACGTCGTCGAGCGGCTCACCCTCGTGATCGGCTGGGCGCGCGACCACCTGGCCGAGCTGGACGTCGCGGAGACGATCCGCAAGGACGTGCAGGAGGGCATGGAGAAGACGCAGCGGGAGTTCCTGCTGCGGCAGCAGCAGGAGGCCATCCGCAAGGAGCTGGCCGAGCTGAACGGCGACCCCGCCGACGAGGAGGACGACTACCGCGCCCGGATCGAGGCGGCGAACCTGCCCGAGAAGGTGCGGGAGGCCGCGCTGAAGGAGGTCGACAAGCTCGAGCGGTCGTCGGACGCGTCGCCGGAGGGCGGCTGGATCCGCACCTGGCTCGACACGATCCTCGACATCCCGTGGAACGAGCGCAGCGCGGACGCCTACGACATCGCGGGCGCCCGCGAGATCCTGGACGCCGACCACGCGGGTCTCGACGACGTGAAGGAGCGCATCATCGAGTACCTGGCGGTGCGCAAGCGCCGCGAGGAACGGGGGCTCGGCGTGGTCGGCGGGCGGCGCAGCGGCGCGGTGCTCGCGCTGGCCGGGCCTCCCGGGGTCGGCAAGACGTCGCTGGGCGAGTCGGTCGCGCGGGCGATGGGCCGCGAGTTCGTCCGGGTCGCGCTGGGCGGCGTCCGCGACGAGGCCGAGATCCGCGGCCACCGGCGGACGTACGTGGGCGCGCTGCCCGGCCGGATCGTGCGGGCCATCCGCGAGGCGGGGTCGATGAACCCGGTCGTCCTGCTGGACGAGATCGACAAGGTCGGCGCCGACTACCGGGGCGACCCGACGGCGGCGCTGCTCGAGGTGCTGGACCCGGAGCAGAACCACACGTTCCGCGACCACTACCTGGAGGTCGAGCTCGACCTGAGCGACGTCCTGTTCCTGGCGACGGCGAACGTGGTGGAGGCGATCCCCGGGCCGCTGCTGGACCGGATGGAGCTGGTGCAGCTCGACGGCTACACCGAGCACGAGAAGGTGACGATCGCCCGCGACCACCTGCTGCCGCGCCAGCTCGACAAGGCGGGGCTGGAGCCGTCGGAGGTGACGCTGGACGACGCGGCGCTGCGGCTGCTCGCGTCCGAGTACACCCGCGAGGCGGGCGTCCGGTCGCTGGACCGGTCGATCGCGCGGGTGCTGCGGAAGATCGCCGCGAACGTCGCGCTGGAGAAGGCGACGCTGCCGGTCTCGGTCGGCCGCGACGACCTCAAGGACTACCTGGGCCGGCCCCGGTTTACGCCGGAGGTCGAGCTGAGCCGCGGCGAGCGGCGCACCGGGGTGCCGGGCGTCGCGACCGGCCTCGCGGTGACCGGCGCGGGCGGGGACGTCCTGTACATCGAGGCGTCGCTGGCCGACCGGGAGACCGGCGACACCGGGGTGACGCTCACCGGGCAGCTCGGCGACGTGATGAAGGAGTCGGCGCGGATCGCGCTGAGCTACCTGCGGTCGCGGGGCGCGGAGCTGGAGCTGCCGGTCGGCGACCTGAAGGACCGCGGCGTCCACGTCCACGTGCCGGCGGGCGCGATCCCGAAGGACGGCCCGAGCGCGGGCATCACGATGACGACGGCGCTGGCGTCGCTGCTGTCGGGACGTGCGGTGCGGCCGGACGTCGCGATGACCGGTGAGGTGTCGCTGACCGGGCGGGTGCTGCCGATCGGCGGGCTGAAGCAGAAGCTGCTGGCCGCGAGCCGCCTCGGCATCACCACCGCGATCGTCCCGAAGCGCAACGAGCCCGACCTGGAGGAGGTGCCGCAGGAGGTGCTGGACGGCATGACGGTGTTCACCGTCAGCGACGTCCGGGAGGTCCTGGACCTGGCGCTGGAGCCCGCCACGACGGCCGTCGCCGCCTGACGGGCCGGGACGCCCGCGACCCCGCACGGGGTCGCGGGCGTCCGCCTGTCCACGGCGCCCCGGCGGGGTTCGGGTTCGGGAGTTGCGCGGCATTTCGGATGTCCGATTCGTGCCGGCGGGCATGGGCGGGCGCGCCCGGGGGAGGAGGGGCGCCGTGTTGGTCGAAATGTGGCAGCCCGCCCCGCCCGGTGAACGCGTCCCCAGGTACGTCCTCGCGCTGCGCGCCGCCGTCGCCGTCGCGGCGCTCGGCCTGCTCGGCGCGTTCTGCTACGTCGCGTTCCAGCTCACGCTGACGCCCGTCCGCGACGAGGGGCAGGCCGGGGCGAACTTCAGGCCCGGCGACTCCCTGCGCTTCTACCTGGACCGCCCGACCAAGGAGGCGGTGCTCCAGCTCGGCGGCAACCTCGCCCTCCTCGCCCCCATGGGGGTGCTGCTGCCGCTGGTGGCCAAGCGCCTGCGCGGCCCGGTCCGGCTCGCCGTGCTGACGGCGCTGTTCTCGCTCGCGATCGAGCTGGTGCAGGGCGCGTTCGTGGTCGGCCGCGCCTTCGACATCGACGACGTGATCCTGAACGTCGCCGGCGTCGTCCTCGCGTACCTGCTCCTCGGCCGCCGGCTGTCCCGGTCCCTGCGCGGTTCGTGACGCGTCAGCGGGGGGTCAGGCGGAAGATGCGGAGCCGCCGGGTGGTGCGCTCCACGTAACGGTCGTACACCGGCCAGACCCGGACGAGCCGGGGCCACGCCTCCGCGCGTTCGTCGTCGTCCAGGAGGTGCGCCTTCACGGGGACGGCGCGGCCCCGGAACAGGACCTCGGCCTCCGGCGTCTTGAGGAGGTTGCCGGTCCACGCGGGGTGCTTCTCGCGGCCGAAGTTGGAGCCGACGACGAGCCACGAGCCGTCCCGCTCGGGCAGGCACGCCAGCGGGGTCGGGCGGGGCCGGCCGCTCACGGCGCCCGTGGTGGTGAGGATCAGGCTGGGCACGAGGAGCTGCCCGAGCATGAGGCGGCCGCCGGTCAGCCGGTTCAGGGTCCGGTCGACGGGCGGGACGATCCGGGGCCCGGCCTTCGCGAACCAGGCGGACCCGGACACCCGGTGGAAGACCGGGCCCAGCACCCGCTGGACGGCGGTGCGCTCGGCGGCGGGGACGTGCGCCGCCGCGGGCGCGAGCCGCCCCGCGCGGCGCGGGTTCAGGTGCCCGGACGCGGCGAGCCAGCGCAGCCCGTCGGCGACCGTGTCCTCCACGGGCCGCAGGGTGATGCCGAGCGCGTCCAGGATCGGGCGGTCGTCCGTCGGGACGAGCGTCACCATGAACTCGGCCGCGTCCCGCGTCAGCGGGTAGTCGAAGGTGCGGACGCGCTTGGCCGCGTCGAGCGCGGAGCCGAGGCCGAGCATCACCGGGGACGGGACGCGGAACGTGCGCGGCCGGACGCCGGTGAGCGCGCCGCACAGCGCCGCGAGCCGCGGCCACGTGAGGTAGTGGCCGCCGAGCACCCAGCGGCTCGCGCCCTGCCGGGACTCGACGGCGCGGGCGAGGGCCTCGGCGAGGTCGCGGACGTCCAGCACCGAGACGCCGCCGCCCGGCAGCGGCCAGACCTTCGACAGCGCCCCGGCGAGCCCCTCCGGCAGGGCGTCGAGGACGGGCTGGTCGGGGCCGAACACGCCGCCCGGGTAGACGATCGTGACGGGCGCGCCGTCGTCCTGCAGGCCGCGCGCGTAGCGTTCGGCGGCGACCTTCGAGCGCCCGTAGCCGGTGCGGGGGCCGGCGAGGGGCGCGTCCGCGGTGATCAGCGGGCCGGCCGGGGGGACGAACACCCCGATCGTGGACACGTGGATCACCGGGGCGAGCCCGGCGTCGACGGCCCCGCCGACGACGTTGCGGGTCCCGGCGACGTTCGCGTCGACGACGTCGCGGCCGTGGCCGGTGACCCCGATCGCGGCGGCCGCGTGGATCGCGGCGTCGCAGCCCTCGAGGGCCTCGGCGACGGCCCCGGCGTCCAGCATGTCGCCCCGGACGAACTCGACGTCGCCGTCCGCGACGCCCAGCGTCCCGAGGACCCGCGCCGCCTTCCCCGGATCGCGCACCAGCGCGCGCGGCGTGTGCCCGCGCGCGAGGAGCGCCCGGACGGTGTGCGACCCGACGAACCCGGAGGCGCCTGTGACGAGAACCCGCATGTCGACAACCTAATGCTTGCTAGGCGCCCCCTCAAGATCGCCGCGCCGCCGGACGCGACGCGCGGCCGCGCCGGGCTACTCCTCGGCCGTGTACAGGCGGCGGGCCGTGTACGCCACGTCCGCCTCCGGGTGCGCGCGCAGGCCGCGCAGCAGCGCGCGCCATTCCGGCGGCCAGCCCGCGTCGGGGCCGAGCCGTCCGGCGAGCGCGCACGCGAGCAGGCCGCCCGCGAGGTCGCCCCGCTCCGCGAGCCGCACCGCGTGCGGGTGCACGTCCTCGGCGTCCGGCGGCTCCGCGTACCCGTACGTGTAGTAGAGCTCGTCGTCCTCGCTCCCCGCGAGGGCCTCGGCGATCTCGGCGACCGCGAGGACGCCGAGTCCCGCGCAGCCGTCGGCGAGCGCGTCCACGGCGTCGGCCGCGTCGTCGGAGTCCCAGTCGAGCGTCGCGGCCGCCAGTTCGAGCGCGAGCGGCTCCGGCAGCCGCCCGGCCACGGCGCCGAGCGCGGGCCCGGCCGCGGCGCGGTCCCGGACGGCGGCGCGGCGGATCGCCGACACCAGCGCCGCCAGCCGCTGCGCGGCCGGCAGGTCGCGGTCGGCCTCGGCGTCGGCGCCGTCCGCCGCCCCCGCGAGCGTCGCCGCCGCGGCGCCCAGCTCGTCCGCCCCCAGGCCGGCCTGGACGCACGACAGCAGCGCGGCCATCGCGGAGCGCCAGCGGCGCGTCTCCCCGAGATCGGTGAGGACGCCCGCGAGCAGCCCCGGGACCTCCGGCGCCCACTGCGCCCACCGGCCCAGCACCTCCAGCGCCGCGTCCGCGGCCTCCGGGTCGTCCGACCCGGCCACCCGCACGATCAGCGCCGCGTACTCGCCCCGGAACCGCTCCTCGATCTCGTGCGGCCACCCGCCGAGCACCTGCCGCGCGAGGTCGCGCGGCCCCCGCGCGGCCTCCGCCAGGACGCGCCGCGCGACCGGCTCGGCGATGTACGGGCGGAGCGCCGACGCGATCGCCGCGCGCACGTCCCGGTGCTGGCCCGGATCGTCCCACGCCTCCGCGACGACGGACAGCGCGTCCGGCGCCCGGGTCCGCAGCAGGATCCGCAGCGCCTCCTTCCGCGCGGTGATCTTCCCGTCGGCGAGCACCGGCCGCAGCAGCGGCCCCAGCGCGCCCGGCCGGACGAACCGCGCCGCCCGTCCCGCCGCGTACACGGCGACGTGCGCGTCGTCGGACGACGCCCGCGCGAGCAGATCGGGCAGGACGTCCTGCGGCGCCGACGTCCACGGCGCGGCGGTCAGCGCCGCCCGCCGCAGGTGCGCGTCGTCCGACTCCAGGTACGGGCGCAGCCGCTCCGCGCCCGTCCCCGGCACCGTCGCGATCGCCGCGACCGCCTGTCCGCGGGCGGACTCCGCGGCGCCCTCGTCGCCCGCCGCCCGCTCCAGCAGCCGCAGGTAATCGGCGTGCTGCCGCGCCGTCCAGCGCCGCGTCCACGCGCTCTCCATCCGCGGGACGTACGCGACGTCGTCCCGCCGGAACCGTCCGGCCGTGCCCCCGGACAGGACCAGGTGCAGCAGGTCGGTGCGCTCGGACGCGATCGCGGCGAGCACCGCCGGGACCGCGACGGCCGACGGGTCCTTGCCCACCACCCGCTCGACCCGCTCGCCGCGCGTCCCCGGCGGCTCCAGCCACAGCGCGATCGCCGTCGTGATGGTGCGGTCGTCGGTCGCGTCGAGGGCCTTCTCCAGCGCGTCTTGCAGCACCGGCACCCCGTGGGCGCGGCGGCCGAGCGCCCGGACGAGCGTCAGCGCGAGCGCGTGGTCGTCGCGGCGCGCGCCCCGCTCCAGCAGCGGCGCCAGATGCTCGACGAGCCGGTGCTCCCGCCCCCGCGGCAGCCCCCGGTCGAGCCGGGTCAGGTGCGGGAACCCCGAATGCCCCACGACCCGCTCCAGCAGCCCGACGCCGAACATCGCCAGGTCGCCGTCGTCCCGCAGCGCGCCCTGCCGGGCGAACGCCACCGCGAGCCGCGCGAGCTCCTGCCGGGTCGTGTACGAGCAGTCGCGGGCGTCCAGGGCGTTCTCGGCGAACCGTTCGACGGCCTCCGCGTGCTCGCCGCGCAGCAGCCCCTCCGGGACGGACGCCAGCGCGTGCAGCGCGCTCAGCCGCACCGGGTCCTGCTCGTTGCGGAGCCGGCCGAACGACTCCAGGACCGTGCCCAGCACCTCCGGGTCCCGCTCGCGGCTTGCGCAGCGGACGAGCAGCGCGTACCCCGCCGCGCGCTCCTCGGCGTCCGGCCGCCGGGTCAGCTCGGCGAGCACGGGACGCGCCTCCTCGAACGGCAAGTGCGCGGTCACCCGCCGCACCTGGTCCGGGTGGTCGGCGACCGCGCGCAGCCCCAGCATCCGGCGCGCCTCCCGGACCCGGACGTCCCGCGGCAGGACGTCCAGCAGCGGGTCATCGAGGACCGCGGCGGTCAGGTCGACGCCGCGCATCGCCGTGTCGAACAGCGCGCCCCGCTGCCTCGGCGGCACCGCCTTCAGCAGCAGCCGCAGGGTCCGCTCGTCCCCCCGGACCGCCCGGGCGACCTCCGCGAGCGCGTCCCCGCCGATCCGGACGATCCGCTCCCGCACCGCGCGGCGCCGCACCAGCGCCCCCACCCGCCGCCGGTCCGACAGCAGCAGCCGCAGCGTCCGGTCCGGCTCCGCGTCCAGCAGCCGCCCGATCCCGGGCAGCAGCGCCCACGGCGGCTCCTCGGTGTGCCAGTACTCCTCGAGCAGCCCCACCACGCGCACCGGATCGTGCTCCAGCGCCGCCGCGACGCCCGTCCCGTGCCACTGCCACCAGGACGCCCGCGCGCCCTCCGCCAGCGCCCCCAGTTCCTCCTCCGCGTGGTCGAGGACGGCCGCGGGGTGCGCCCGTCCCAGCGAGTGCCGGTTCGGGACGGCGTGCGCGAGCGCCCGGACGCGCGTCGCCGTGACGTCCGGACCGCACGCGGGCAGCAGCGCGGCCGCCTCACCGTCGCCCCACCGCTCCGCGACCGGCCCGACGAGCGCGTCCGCGAGATCGCTCCGCCGGTGCTTGCGGACGGCCCGGTACGTCTCCGCGCGGATCGCCGCGGGCGCGTCCAGCAGGCTCTCCAGCAGCGCCTCCGGCCCCGGCGCGTACCGCACCGACAGCCGCACCGCCTGCCGCGCGATCCACGCGTCCGGGTCGCGCGTCGCGCCCAGCACGTGCGCGATCGACGCGTCGTCCCGCACCGCCGACGCGACGAACAGCGCCGTCGCCCGCTCGTACCAGCCCCGCCCGCCCAGTTCGTCCAGCAGCGCGGCGAGCGCCGGATCGCCCGCCGACTCCCGCAGCCGCACCAGGCGGCGGACCCGGTCGGGGTAGGACAGCGGTTCGATCTCGTCGAGCAGCTCATCAGCACGCATGCCGCGCATCCTCCCGGATCCCCCGCCCGGATTCACCCGCTTTACCCCCACGCTGACAAGCCGCCAGGGCCGCCGCCGCATACCGCCGCACTGGCCGTCGTAGGGTTTCGATGTGTCTTTCGACGTGACTGTCTATGGGAGGAAAGCGGGTCACGGGGAGCTTCGGGAGCTTTACGAAGTGCCGTTGGGCGGGCATGGCACGGTGGTCGAGTACTGGGTCGGGCCCGCGTTGGCGTTGGGGTTGCCGATCCTTGCTCGGCTGGAACGCGGTGAACTGACCGTCGCGCATGAGGAACTGGCGGCCTTCGCGCAGGAACTCGACGTGCTGGCCGGACATTGGGCCGACGTCGTTCCCGGGAGGCGCCGGTCCACGTCGCTTCTTACCGCGCTGCTTCACCGGCTGGCGCTGGTCCGGGCCGCTGTTCGGATGGCCGAGGTGACCGGTGGGCACCTTTACGTGTGACTCGCCCCCCGGGCCAGGAGGGCGAGGAAGGCTTGCCGGCGGGACGTCCAGCGGTGCGTCCACCTGGGGTCGATGCGGGAGACGTCGAGGTCGGCGGTGAGGACGAGGTCCAGCAGCGAGTCGAGGTGCGCGCGTGCGCCGTCGGCCTCGGCGGCGGCGCGGACGACGGCGATGTGCTCGCGGGACGCCTCGTCCCGTGCGGCCGCCGCGAGGGCCAGCGCCAGCCCCCGCTCGTACGGGCCGCGCTGCCCGAGGTCGACCAGCAGCGGGACGAGCTCCCGCCCGCCCGCGAGCCGGCGCAGCTCCGCCACCCGGCGGCGCCGCTCGGCGTGGGCGAGCGGCTCGATCTCCGCGAGCAGGGCGTCGGCGGGCCGCATGTCCGTGCGCATGACCCGCCATCGTGCCGGGGTCAGTCCGCCGGGTCCGCCTCGGTTCCGCGCCCGGCCGAGATCTGCGCGGCGAGGCGGCGGACGCGCTCCTCGTGCTCGTCGTACGCGACGACGACCGGCGGCTCGTTGTACGGCATCGTGTCGGACGAGCGGCGCAGCTTCACGTACTGGCCGCAGGCGTCGATCGCGTACGGCTCCATGTCGTCCTGCAGCGCGCCGATGACCGTGATGCCGTGCGTCTCGCCGATCTTGCGGAACAGCGCGACGGCCTCCTTGCGGTGCTCCTTGCCGAGGTTGCGGCCGAGCTCGTCGAGGACGAGGCACAGCCGCCCGCCGCCGGAGCTGGCGAGCGCCGCGGCGCACACGAGCTTGACGGCCTTCTCGTCCATGAGGGCGGTGTTGGCGCGCCGGTTGTACGGGACGTACCGCTGCCCGTCGGAGCGCCGCCACTTCGGCGTGACCCGCCAGCGCCACTCCTGCTCGGGGTCGCCGGGCGGTTCGGGGGTGGGGAACTCGAGGGTCGCGCCGTAGCCGCCGTAGTCCACGTCGAGCTTCTCGAACTCCTCCGACACGCGCTGCAGGCGGGCGCGGATCGCGGCGGTCAGCGCGGTGCGGTGCGCCTCGGCGGCGCCGGCGGCGTCCGCCGCGCCCTTCTGCGCCTTCTCCAGGTCGGCGCGGCGCCCCGCGAGCTGCACCTCGATCTGCCGCCGCTGGTGCCGCTCGTAGTCCTCCTGCTGGCGCAGGTACGCCTGCAGCGCCTTGACGAGGCGGGGGAACGTGGCCTGCTCGCGTTCGGTGCGGCGGCCCTCGCCGTCGGCGCGTTCCCGGAGGAGGAACCGCACTTCTTCGGGCATGTCCTCGTCGGACGCGCCGTCGGGGAACACGCGGCGCAGCGCCTCCGACAGGTGCTTCTCGGCCGTGTGCCACCACTCGGCGGGCGTCCAGGTCGCCTCGTCGTCGGTGAGGCCCGACAGCCATTCGGCGGCGCCGTCCCGGGACCCGCCCCACTCCTTCTCGAGGGCCTCGACGCCGAGGGCGGCGCGCCGGTCGGCCAGCTCGGACGAGCGCGCCCGCACCCGGTCGCGGTCCCGTTCGTGCCCGTCGCGGCGGCCCCGGAGGCGGTCGACCTCGAGGGCGCGCGTGTCGGCCTTGGCCTGCAGGCGCCGGAGCGTCTGCTCGGCCGCGCCCAGGCGCGGCCCGAGGCGCGCCTCGCCCGCCGCGAGCTCCTCCAGTTCCGCCCGCAGCTCCGCCATGCGGGACCGGACGTCGTCCAGTTCGGCCGCTGCGCGCGCGCCCGCGAGCCGGCGTCCGGCCAACGCGACCTCGGCGGCCCCGTCGGACGTCGCCCGCCGCGCGGCCTCGAGCGCCTCCTGCGCCGCTTCGAGTTCCGCGCGGGCCGCCTGCACCCGCGCGACCCGTCCGGTCACCGGCTCGGGGAACCCGCCGACGATGACGACGCCGCCGGGGGCGCCGTCCTCGAGCGCCGCGAAGAAGCCGGTGAGGGGCAGCGCGCACCGGACGCCGTCCGGGTGCCCGTCCAGGGGCTCCCCGCCCGCGGCGACGTCGCCGTCCGCCGGGACGATCATCGAGCCGGGCAGGTCCTTGAGCGCGACGGCCGCGGCGTCGAGGTCGTCCGTCCCGACGACGGCGGCCTCCCGGAACGGCCACAGCGCGGCCTCCCAGCGGTCCCGGACGCCGGGGGCGAGCTCGACCGCGTCCAGCAGCCCGACCGCGGCGATCCCGGCGGCGGCGAGCGCGCGGATCTGCGCGGGCGCGCTGCTCGCGCCCGCCTCGGCCTCGGCGAGGGCCCGCTCGGCGCGGGCGACGGCGCCGCGTGCCATCCCGAACTCCTGCTGCGCCTCGTCCCGGCGGGTCTCGGCGGCGGCGAGGCCCGCCCGGGCGGCGGCCTCGTCGCGGCCGTCGGCGTCGCGGCGCCGCTCCTCCAGCTCGGCGACGCGGCGGCGCAGCTCCTCGAGACGGTCCTGCGCGACGGCCTTGTCCGCGCCGAGCCGGTCCACCTGCCCCTTCAGCTCCGCGAGCGCCGACTCCGCCGAGGCGACCTGCTCGTCCAGCGCGCCGCCGGTGAGCTGCTCCATCTCCTGCTCGGCCGCCTTCGCGGCGGCGCCCAGCCCGTCGGCCTCGGCGCGCAGCGCCTCCTGCTCGGCGGCGAGCGCCGCGTCGGCCGCGGCGGCGTCGGCGAGCAGCCGCGCCTGCCGGGTCCGCCAGTGCCGCAGCGCCGCGTCGACGTCCGCGCGGGCCCGGTCGCGGCGGTCGAACGTCTTCAGCAGCGCCGCCGCCTCCCGCTCCCACTCGACGAGCCGCTCGGTCGCCTCCGCGGCCTTCGCCCGCTCCCGGTGCTCCTCCGCGCGGGACCGCCGTTCGGCCTCCAGCTCCCGGTCCAGGCCGGTCAGCGCCGCGATCGCGCTGAAGATGCGCTCCGGGGTGATCTCGTTCAGCGGCTGCGACAGCAGGTTCGTCGCGACCTTGCTGCGCACCGACGTCGACAGGAACGACACGCACCGCACCCGCCCGCCGTACAGGACGCGGCTCAGGTCCTTCGCGACGAGGTCGCGGCGGCCCGCGCTGCGCGGCAGCCCCGCCCACAGCCGGTCGGCGAGGGCGACCCGGTCGGCCTCCGACGGCGCCGCCGCCAGGTGGACGCCCTGCCGCCAGCGGATCTCCAGATGCGGGGCGTCGACGTTCACGCGCAGCCAGACGGTCAGCGCCGTCTCCTCCGCCTCGCCGTCTTCGGCCGCGGCGCCCTCCGGCGGGTCGGCGTGGTCGAAGACGCCGACGATGTAGCCGTGGTCGGCGCTGGCCCACCGGCTGTCGCCCTGCGCCGCGAGCTCCGCGTTGAACAGCAGCTCCGCGACCGCGCGGGCCCCGGACGCGAACCGCCACTGCTCGTCCCCGAGCAGCGCGGTGATCGCGGCGATGAACGACGACTTGCCCGCGCCGTTGGAGTCCTTCGGCCCCTGCCCGGCCACCACGATCAGCGTGCCGGGCACGGTCGGCACCGGATGCGTCGACAGCCGCGAGATGTTCACCGCCTGGACGGCGACGAGCGTGCGTTCGCCGACGACGTTCTCGGCGTCCCGGGCCGGGCCCGGGACGAGCGGTTCCAGCACGGCCGTCACGTGTTCTCCCCCTGATCGTGTTCGCGGTTGCGGCGGCGGGCCCGGATGGCCGCCGCGAGCGGCGAGTCCGGCCCGGCCGCCAGGATCAGCTCCTCCTGCAGCCGCCGCCGCGCGGCGGGCGTCAGCCGGTGGAACTGCGGGCCGGGGACGAACCCGCCCGCGTCCTCCGAACCCGCCTTGACCTGCGACACCAGTCCCGCGAGCCGCAGCCGCCGCAGCGCCGCGTCCAGCTCGCCCACCGGCAGCTGGGTGCGGCGCCGCAGCTCGTCGAGGGGCGTCGGGAACGGCGACAGCCACGAGTCGTCGCCGAGCCGCCCCGCGGCGCGCGGGATCGCCACCGAGTGGATCAGCACGAGGGTCAGCACGGCCCGGTCCCGGACGGACGGGACGCACGCGGGATCGCGCGCCAGTTCGGCGGCGACGTCGTCGCGGTAGCCCGAGATCCACTTCGTCCGGTCGGACCGCACGAGCGTCCGGCCGCTCAGCGCGAGCATCCCCTCGACCGTGCGGCGCAGCGCCGGCTCGCGCAGCGCCGGGAACCGCACCTCCGGCACCGGCTCCGCCGCGTGCTCCACCGCCGTGTACGCCGCGACCAGCTCCGCCCGCCGCCGCTCGTCGTAGGGCCGCAGCAGCGCCTCGAACACCTCACTCACCGCCCGGCTCCTCCGGCCGCGGCGGGTGGGGGAGGCGGCGGAGGAGGTCGCGCAGGGACGCGAGGGAGCCCTCCGGCCACAGCGCGGTGCGGGGGCCCGGGCGCACCGTGCCCGCGTCCCCGTCCAGCAGCAGCCAGCCGGTGTCGGCGAGCCGCCGCAGCTCCCCGGTCGCCCAGCGGCGCGCGAGGTCGGCGTCGCCCCGCGTCATCCCCCCGTACACCTCCAGCACGTGCCCGACCGGCGCGGGCGTCCCCGGCCACGGGGCGTCGTCCAGCCGCAGCCAGCAGCAGCGCAGCGCGGCGGCCAGCACGCGGCGCGCCTGCCCCGCGCGGTCCAGCGGCATCGGCGCCGTGTCGTACTCCTCCAGCAGCGCGGGCGTCGCGCCGTCCGGCCACTCCGGCAGCATCCACACGCGCGTCCCGTCCGACGCCGTGCGGACCCCGGACGGGACGGGCTCCGCCGCGTCGATCGACGGGACGCCCAGCACGCGGGCGCGGGCCCGCGCCAGCACCTGCGGATCCACGCCGCCCCCTTCGTCCGGCCGTTCGCTCATGCCCGCTCGAACCATCCCGGGGACAGCCACGCGGGCACCCCGCCGGGCCGCGCGTCCAGGCCGTCCTCCCACACGAGCCGGTACGGCAGCTCGGGGTGCAGGTGCGCGGCGGAGATGTCGGCGAGCATCCGCCGCGCGGACGCCCAGTCGGTGCCGAGGACGTCGGCGACGGCGGCGCGGTCGCGGCCGCGCAGCGCCTCCTCGGCGACCGCCCGCAACCGTTCGGCGGCGGCGTCGTCCGACCCGGTGTCGCGGGACAGGCCCGCGTCCGGGACGGACGGGCGCGGCGGCGCGGGCCGCGGCGGCGTCGCGCGGGGGCCGTCCTCGACGGCGGTCACCACCGCCGCCGGCTCGTGCCACGGCGCGGGCGCGTCGAACACGAACCCGTCGAGGACGGCCGCCAGCTCCTCGCGGGACGCGGTGCGCGAGAACGTCCGCCACGTCTCCGGCGGCAGCAGCGTCAGGTTCCGGGTGGTGCCCGCCGAGTCCGACAGCCGGGCCGCGGCCCGCCGCGACGCGTCCCCGTAGGCGTAGATCGCGGCGCGCAGGTCGGTGCAGGTGCGGTCGAGCTGCGGCCAGCGGCGCAGGATCGCGCCGTGCAGCCGCTCGGCGCGCACCAGGATCTCCTCGGTGCCCCACAGCTTCGGCGCCTGCTCGCGCAGCTCCTCGATCGTCCCGTTCGTCAGCGTCAGCAGCTCCACGCTCCACAGCCGGAACGCGCGCGCGAGCCCGTCCGCGCCGTCGCGCGCCTGCTCGGCCGTCATCCGCGGGTCGGCGACGTTGAGCTGCTCGAGCGCCAGCAGCCGGTGCATCTCGCTCTGCCCGCCGTCCAGCATCATCCGCCGGACGAACATCAGCCCGACCACGCTCGTGAACGACGCCCGGTACCGGAGCTGGTTCGGTTTCGGGAACACCTCCCGGACGGCGCCGAGCCCCTTCAGCACCCGCAGCCGGTTCTCGAACACGTCGGCCGGGTAGCCGCGGCACACGTACCGCATCTGCTCGCGGCTCAGCCCCTCCTCGCCCGCGTCGGCGAACGCGGCGAGCAGCGTCTCGGCGACGTCGACCAGCTCGGGGTCGTCGACGACCGCGCCGCTGTCGCGCGCGAGGGCCGCGAACATCTGCCGGTAGACGCCGAGGACGGCCTCGCCGACCAGGACGTCGTCCAGGCTGGCGGCTTCATCGTCGGTGGTAGGGGACACGGCGCACTACCGTACGGCTCCGGACCGACGATCGCGGAATCGGACGCCGTCAGCGCGCCGCCCCGGGCGCGGCGGCCCCCGCTCGAACGCCGCCCCGGCCGCCGCCGCGCGGTCGGGCGACCGTCCGGCCGGTGCGGGGGATCCCGCATCGACCGGACGGTGGACGCGCCGGGTTCAGCCCTGGCGCGGGATGGCCTTGTGCTCCAGGTACGCGGCGAGTCCCTCGGGGCCGAGCTCGCGGCCCATGCCGCTGTTCTTGTAGCCGCCGAAGGGGGTGTTGGGGTCGATGACGTACATGTTGACGCCGCAGCTCCCGGTGCGGATGCGGCGCGCGACCTCGACGCCGTGGTCGGGGTCGGCGGTCCACACCGAGCCGCCGAGGCCGTACTCGCTGTCGTTGGCGATGCGGACGGCGTCGTCCTCGTCTTCGTAGGGGATGAGGACGAGGACCGGCCCGAAGATCTCCTCGCGGGCGATGCGCATGTCGTTGCGGACGTCCCCGAAGACGGTCGGCGCGACGTACCAGCCGCGGTCGTGCGGGCGGTCCAGCCCGCCGGTGATGAGCTTGGCGCCCTCGTCCTGCCCGAGGCGGATGTAGCCCTCGACGCGCTCCTGCTGGCGCTGCGCGACCAGGGGGCCGATCTCGCTGGTGTAGTCGGCCGGGTCGCCGACGGTGAGCCCGCCGACCATCGTGGCGAGCGCGTCGGCGACCTCGTCGTAGCGGCTGCGCGGGGCGAGGATGCGGGTCTGCGCGGCGCACGCCTCGCCGTTGTTCATCAGCGACGCCAGCTTGAACCCCTCGACCGTCGTGGCGAGGTCGGCGTCCTCCAGGACGATCGCGGCGGACTTGCCGCCGAGTTCGAGCGTCACCCGCTTGAGCTGCTCGCCGCAGACGGCGCCGATCTTGCGCCCGGCGGCGGTGGAGCCGGTGAACGAGACCTTGTCGACGTCCGGGTGCGCCACCAGGTACGCGCCGACCTCGCGCCCGGCGGGGACGATGTTCACCACGCCCTCCGGGAGGCCCGCCTCCTGGATCCACTCGGCCAGCAGGTAGGTGTCCAGGGGCGTCTCCGGGGACGGCTTGGCGACCACGGTGCACCCGGCGATGAGGGCGGGCGCGAGCTTCAGCATGAGCGTGAACTGCGGGACGTTCCACGGGACGATCGCCGCGACGACGCCGACGGGCTCGCGGGTCACGGTGACCGGCCCGAGCATCCCGGGGCGCTCGTCCTCCCAGGTGTAGGTGGCGGCGAGGTCGGTGTAGTACTGGAGCACCATCTGCGGGATCGCGGCCTGCCCGAAGATCGAGAACCCGATCGGCGAGCCCATCTCGGCGGTGACCAGCTCCGCCATCCCCTGCTGCCGCTCGGCGTAGATCGCCGAGAGCCGCCCCAGGATCTCGGCGCGCTCGGCCGGGGTCATCCGCGGCCACGGGCCCTCGTCGAACGCCCGCCGCGCCGCCGCGACGGCGGCGTCCATGTCGGCCTCGGTGCCCTCGGGGACGCGGCCGATGACCTCTTCGGTGTGGGGGGAGATGACCTCGATCGTGCCGGTTCCGGCCGGGGCGGTCCATCCGCCGCCGATGAAGAACCGATCGTGCTCGCGCATGCTGGGGTGCCTCCTGCCCTCGGGGGCGGCCGTGACCACATGGTCAAACCGAGTGCTTGCTTGGCCCAGCATCGCACGGGCCCCCGGGAGCTTGGCAAGAGCGGATGAGACTCCAGTCTCATCCGGTAGGAAGGGCCGTATGACCGACATCACGGCCGACGGCACGGCCGACACCAGCGCCGACATCGTGGACGTATGGGTCGATCCCGCCTGCCCGTACACCTGGATCACGTCGCGCTGGCTCCTGGAGGCCGCGCGCGTCCGCCCGCTCGACCTCCGCTGGCGGCTGCTGAGCCTCGCCGCGCTCAACGAGGGCCGCGACGACGACCCCGAGGGCGACCCGGAGGGGTACCTGTGGCTGCCCGCCCGGGTCTGCGCCGCCGTCGAGGAGCACGCCGGCCACGACGGGCTCGGACGCTTCCACCTCGCGCTCGGCGCCCGCGTCCACGAGCGCGGCGAGATGGACGAGCGGACGATCCCGGCCGCGCTCGCCGAGGCCGGGCTGCCGGCGGCGCTCGCCGCGGCGGCCGGTTCGGACGAGCGCGACGACGCGGTCCGCGCGTCCACGGCGGCGGCGCTGCGGCGGATCGGCGGCGACCACGTCGGGACGCCCGTCGTCGCGGTCGGCGACATCGCGTTCTTCGGCCCGGTCCTGTCGCGGATCCCGCGCGGCGAGGCCGCCGGGCGGCTCTGGGACGGGACGCTGCTCGTCGCGGGGGCCGCGGGGTTCCACGAGCTCAAGGGACGCCCGCACGCCGCGCCCGACTTCGGCTGACGGGCGCGCCCGCCGCCCGTGCGGCCGCCCGTCCGGCCGCCGTCCGTCCGTCCGGTCAGAGCAGGTGCGCGTTGGGCGCGCGGGCCAGGTCCGCCAGCGCGGGCAGCTCGACCAGCTCGACGCCCGCCGCCTCCAGCACCTCCGCGCCCGTGCCCTCCACGAACAGCGACGGCTCCCGCCACGCGAACACCACGCGCCGCGCGCCCGACGCGACGATCAGCTCCGCGCACGTCCGCGGCCGCGACGCGCGCCGCCCGCACGGTTCGAGCGAGCTGTACACCGTCGCGCCCGCCAGGTCGCCGGACGTCTTCGCGAGCGCGGCCTCCTCCGCGTGGTCGCGCGGGTCGCCCTCCCGCGAGTGCCCGCGCGCGATCTCCCGTCCGTCCGCGCCGACGATCACGGCGCCGACGGAGAACGCGGTCCGCGACGGCGGGCACAGCGCCGCCAGCCCGCACGCCAGCCGCAGCCACTCGACATCGTCCATGGGTCCATCCTGCCCGTCAGCCGCGCCGGCCCGCCGTCAGGTACCGCAGCAGCACCAGGTCGCCGATGCGGGTCACCTCCTCCAGTCGCATCGGACGGTCCGGGCGCTGGGGGAACACGCCCGAGTGCACGAAGCGCGGCGCGGACGGGTCGCCGACGAAGAACGGCGCCACGACGAGCTGCAGCTCGTCGGCCAGCCCGGCGGTCAGGAACGCGGTGTGGACCCCGCCGCCGCCCTCCACCATCAGCCGCCGGACGCCCCGGCCCGCGAGGTCGGCGAGCACGTTCGTCAGCTCGGGCGGGTCCCCGGCGCCGACCACCTCGGCGCGGCCGGCGAGCCGCTCGGCCAGCGGCGCGGCCGCCGCCGACGCGGTGTAGACGAGCTTCGGCGACTCCCCGGTCGTGAAGAACCGGGCGTCCGGATCGATGTCGCCGCTCCAGGTCAGCGTGACCTTCGTCAGGTCGGGCGGCAGCCCCCGCGCGACCCTGCCCTCCCGCCGCGCGGGCGAGCGGACCAGCAGTTTCGGGTCGTCCGCGCGGATCGTCCCGGCGCCGACGAGGATCGCGTCGCAGCCGGCCCGCACCGCGTCGACCCGGTCGAAGTCCGCGGGACTCGACAGCCGCAGCCGCTCCGGGCCCGCGTCGTCGATGTACCCGTCGACGGACATCGCGCAGCTCAACAGGACGTAGGGACGTTCGCTCACCCGTCGAACACTAGGGCGTCCGGGACGCGGCCCGGCCCGGATGCGGGGATTGGAAGATCCTTTGTGGCGACTCGGCGTTTCTGCGCCGGATGTGTCGGAGGTGAGTCCTAGGGTTGCCCCCGACATGCGAATCCTCCACACCTCCGACTGGCACCTCGGCAGATCCTTCCACCGCGAATCCCTGAAGGACGCGCAGGAGGCGTTCGTCGACCACCTCGTCGACACGGTCCGCGCGGAGCGGGTGGACTGCGTGCTCGTCTCCGGCGACGTCTACGACCGGGCGCTGCCGAGCGTGGACGCCGTGAAGCTGTGCAGCGACGCGCTGGCGCGGCTGAAGGCGCTGACCCGGGTGGTGCTGATCGCCGGCAACCACGACTCGGCGAGCCGGCTCGGCTGGGGGTCGCAGCTCCTGGACGACGCGGGCGTGCACGTCCGCACCGAGTTCGCCCGCGTGGGGGAGCCCGTCCTCGTCGGCGACGCCGCGATCTACGGCATCCCCTACCTCGAACCCGAGTTCGCCCGGCACGAGTGGGAGCTGGACGAGCGCAGCCACGCCGCCGTGCTCGCCGAGGCGATGCGCCGCGTCCGCGCCGACGCCGCGACCCGCGGCCCGGACGTCCGGTCGGTCGTCCTCGCGCACGCGTTCGTGACCGGGGGCGAGGCCAGCGACAGCGAGCGCGACATCTCCGTCGGCGGGTCCTCGCACGTCCCGGTGTCGGTGTTCGACGGCGTCGACTACGCCGCCCTCGGCCACCTGCACGGCAGGTGGGCCGTCAACGACCGCGTCCGGTACTCCGGTTCGCCGCTGGCCTACTCGTTCTCCGAAGAACGGCACGTCAAGGGCTCCTGGCTGGTCGACCTGCGCGCGGACGGCGTCCACGCCGAGTTCGCGGAGGCGCCCGTCCCGCGCCGCCTGGCCCGCGTCAAGGGCCGCATCGACGACCTGCTGGAGAGCGCCCGGTACGCGGAGCACGAGGACCGCTGGCTCCAGATCACGCTCACCGACCCGGACCGCCCGTCCGGCGCGATGGAGCGGCTGCGCCGCCGGTTCCCGCACGCGCTCGTCCTCGGCTACGAGCCGGACGGCGCCGCCGAGGGCACGTCGCGCACCTGGTCGGAGCGCGTGCGGGACAAGTCGGAGCTCGACATCGCGGGCGACTTCGTCGCCGAGGTGACCGGGGCGCCCGCGAGCGAGGACGAGCGCGCGCTCCTGCACGAGGCGTTCGAGCACTGCCGCCGGAAGGAGGCCCTGGCGTGAGCGGGCGGGAGGCGCGCGGCGCGCGCCGGACGGGAGCGGCGGCCCGGATGCGGCGGAGGAGCACGGCGTGAGGTTGCATCGGCTGGAGGTCACGGCGTTCGGACCGTTCTCCGGCACCGAGGAGATCGACTTCGACGCGCTGTCGGACGCCGGGCTCTTCCTCATCCAGGGACGGACGGGCGCCGGCAAGACGAGCGTGCTCGACGCCGTGTGCTTCGCCCTGTACGGGCAGGTGCCCGGCGCCCGCAACCGGGCGAAGGGGCTGCGCAGCGACCACGCCGCCCCCGGCGCCGTGCCGCAGGTGGTGCTGGAGACGACGATCCGGGGCCGCCGGCTGCGCCTCACCCGCTCCCCGGAGTGGGAACGTCCCAAACTTCGCGGAACCGGCACGACGAAAGAGCAGCACAAGGTCCTGCTGGAGGAGTTCGTTCGCGGGGCGTGGACGGGCGTGTCCAACCGCATCGACGAGACCGGCGACCTGATCGGCGACCTGCTCGGCATGAACGCCGGCCAGTTCTGCCAGGTCGCGATGCTGCCGCAGGGCGAGTTCGCCGGGTTCCTGCGCGCCAAGGCGGACGACCGCCGCAAGGTCCTGGAGCAGCTGTTCGCCACCGAGGTGTTCGCGGACGTCGAGAAGTGGCTGGGCGAGCGCCGCGCCGCCACCGGCCGCGAGGCCGACCGGCTCGGCGCCGACGTGCTCTCGATCGCCGACCGCATCGCCGAGGTGACGGGCGCCCCGCCGCCGCACGCGCCGCAGGCCCCGGACGCCGAGGCCGTCCCGCGCCCGCGCAGCGGCGAACCGCCCGCCGAACCGCTGGACGACGTCGCGGCGCTGCCCGCGTGGGCGGCGCGGCTGGCGGACGAGCACGCCGCCATGCGGGCGGACGCGGAGGAGCGGCGCGCCGGGGCCGCCGCCGCGCTGGAGGCCGCCCGCGCGGCCCTGGAGGACGGCCGCGTCCGCGCCGAACGGCGGCGGCGGCACGCCGACGCGCTCGCCCGGCGCGACGCGCTCGGCGACGGCGCGGCGGAACGCTCCCGCATCGGGTCCCTCCTGGACGCGGCCGCCCGCGCCGACCGGGTCGTCCCGCTCGTCCGCGCGGTCGAGGAACGGCACGGGCGCGCGGTGCAGGCCCGCCGCCGGACCGAGGACGCGCGGACGCGCGTCGCGGCCCTGCTGCCGCCGAATCCGTCCGAGGACGTGCTGGTCAAGGCCGAGCGGGCGCGCCGCGACGAGATCGCGAAGCTGGAGGGCGCGCGTGCCGACGCCGAGCGGCTCCGCCGCGTCGACGCCGAGCGCGCCGCCCTCGCGACCGAGTTCGGGCGGCTCGAACCGGAGCAGGCGCGGCTCGCCGCCGCCCTCGCCGACCTGCCCGGCGCCGTGGAGACCCGCCGCGCCGAGCTGGACGAGGCGCGGCTCGCCGCGGCCGGCCTGCCCGGGGCCGAGGCCGCGCTCGCCGACGCCCGGCGCCGTCTCGACGCCGCGCAGCGCCGCGACCAGGTCGAGCACCTGCTCGGCGAGGCCGAGGCCGCGCACCGCGACGCCGTCGACGCCGCCCAGGAGGCCCGCGACCGCGTGCAGGAACTGCGGCAGGCGCGCCTCGACGGGATGGCGGCCGTCCTCGCCGAGGACCTGCGGGACGGCGAACCGTGCCGCGTCTGCGGATCCACCGAGCACCCCGCGCCCGTCGCGTCCCTCGCGGTCGTCCCGACCGAGGAGCGGATCGAGCGGGCGCAGGCCGCGTACGAGGAGGCGGGGGCGCGGCGCGAGGAGGCGTCGAACCGGGTCGGGAGACTGCGCGCCGAACGCGACGGCCTCCTCGAGACCGCGGGGGAGACGTCCGTCGAGGCGCTCGCCGCCGACCTGGACGGCGCGCGGGAGGCGCTCGCCGCCGCCGAGGCCCGCGCCGCCGAGGCCGAACGGCTCGAAGCCGTCCTGCACCGCGACGAGCAAGAACTCGAACGCGTCCGGGACGCCGCGCGGGACAACGACCGGCGGCTCACCGAGAACCGCGCCGCGGACCGGAAACTGGCCGACGAGCAGGCCCGGCTGCGCGCCGAGCTGGACGAGGCGCGCGGCGGCGACGCGACGCCGGAGGCCCGCATCGCGCGGCTCGGGGGCGAGGCCGACGCGCTCGCCGCCGCCGTGGCGGCGCAGCGCGACGCGACCCTCGCCGCCGACGAGCTCGCCGCGGCGCGCGCCCGCGCGAAGGCCGCGGCGGAGGCGCAGGGATTCCGCACCCCCGACGAGGTCCTCGCCGCCGAACTGCCCGACGAGGACCAGGGCGACCTGCGCGACCGGCTCCGCCGCTTCGAGGACGAGGAGGCCGCCGTCCGCGACCTGCTCGCCGACCCCGAACTGGTCGCGGCCGCAGCGGCGCCCGCCCCCGACCTGCCGGATCTGCACGAGCGGTTCGCCGCGGCCGAGTCCGCGCACACCGAGGCCGCGTCCGCCGCGCACACCGCCGCGCTCCGCTGCGACCGGCTCGCCGACCTGCGCACCCGGCTCGACACGGCCGTCCGCGCCTGGCGGCCCGCCGCCGAACGGCACGAGGTCGCCCGGCGGCTCGCGGGCCTCGCCTCCGGCAAGGACCCGGCCAACCGGCGCGCCATGTCGCTGCCCGCGTACGTCCTGGCCGCCCGCCTCGAACAGGTCGTCGCCGCCGCCAACGAACGCCTGGACCGGATGTCCGGGGGCCGCTACGAGCTCGTCCACACCATCGAGAAGGCGGCGGGCGACCGCAGCCGCAGCGCCGGCGGCCTGGGCCTGCGCGTCGCCGACGCCTGGACGGGCCAGGAGCGCGACCCGGTGACGCTGTCGGGCGGCGAGTCGTTCATCACCTCGCTGTCCCTCGCGCTCGGCCTCGCCGACGTCGTCACCGCCGAGACCGGCGGCGCCGAGATCGGCACCCTGTTCGTCGACGAGGGCTTCGGCACGCTCGACGCCGAGACCCTCGACGAGGTCATGGACGTCCTGGACGGCCTGCGCGACGGCGGCCGCGCCGTCGGCATCGTCAGCCACGTCGCCGAGCTGCGCGCCCGCATCCCCGCCCAGCTCCGCATCGCGAAGGAACGCGGCGGCTCCACCGCGAAGATCGTCGTCTGACGGTCCGCGGGCGCCGGACCCGGGAAGATCATCATCTGCCCGCGGAGTGTCGGTGCCCGGCCCTAGGGTCGGGCCCTATGTGGCAGGACTTGTCGGTCATCCCGGCTTCGTGGCGGTCTCGGATGCACCCTCGGCGGGACGGGCCGGTCCCGTCGGACCCGGTCGTGGACGAGACCCTCGCCGGGGACGTGCTGAAACGCGTCGCCGATCTGCGCGAGCGCCTCGGCGAGTGGATCGAGACCGACGACCGCTACTTCGTCGAGGACGGCCTGCTCGACCCGATCCGCGCCTACCTCGGCGGTGCGGCCGACCCCGTGGGCGCCGCCGCGACGCTCGTCCTGCTGTCCGACTGGAAGATCTCGCGGTGGTTCTACGGCACGGGCGGCCCGCGGCACCGGACGCGCTTCGACGGGTTCGCCGACGCATGGACGGCCGAGCACGGGCTCGCGTTCGCGGTAAGCGCGTTCGTCGAGCTGAGCGGGATCTGCCCCCACATGGCCTGGCCCGGTACCGACAGGGACACGCGCGGCGTCCGCACGTCCCTCGAATACTCGACGGACCTGATGCGGGACGCCCGGGACGGCGGCGTCCGCAGGCTGCGGGAGCTGATGACCGCCGCCGACGACGCGGTGATCGAGCGCCTCGGCGGGCTGCGCACCTCGCCGGTGCGCCGCGTCGTCGCGTCGTACCTCGTCCCGGAGCGGGAGGACTGGCTGGAGGAGTGCCTCGCGGAGCCGACGGACTCCCGGTGGGAGCGGGGCGCGAACTGGATGCTGTGGTGCTGCCCCGAGTCGCCCGCGCGCTTCGAGCGGGCCCGCGGCGCGCTGCGGGCCGGCCGGCACGAGCTCGTGCCGGACGTCCTCGCCACGGCCTACGCGGGAGCGGGCGCGGCGCTCGTGCCGGTGCTGGGCGCCGCGCTCGACGACGCCGGTCTGCTCGCCCCGAACCGCGACGCGATCCTCACGCTGCTGGCGCGGCTCCCCGACGACGCGGCGTTCGCCGTCCTCGCCGAGCGCGCGGACCGGCCGCACGTGCGCCGCGCTCTCGACGCCGCCGCGCGCCGGTTCCCGGAGCGCGCCCGGCGGCTCGGACCGTCCGGTCCCGAGCCGGCCGGACGGCCCGTGCCCGACGCGCCCCCGGACGCGTTGCCGCCGCTGCTGGCCCGCCCGCCGTGGACGCGGGCCGAGGCGCCGGGCGTGCCCGGTCTGAAGCCGCCGTCCGAGCGGGCCGTCGTGTGGGCGCCCGGCGAGCGGGAACGGTGGGCCGCCGAGGCGTCGAAATGGCGCCCCGAAATCCTCGGCGGGGAAGTGCCCGACGAGGCGCTGGGGAAGGCGATCGAGGCGCTCCGCGCCGGGAAAGGCGACGGCGCCCGGGGGGACGTCACCGCGCTGCTGCACGCGCCCGGCGACGCGGCGGACGCGCTCGTCACCGGGTGGGCTCCGTTCACGTACCACTTCGCCTACGGGTGGATCCGCCCGCTCGTCGCGCGGCACGGACTCCGCGCCCGCGAGGTCGCGCTGCGGTTCGCGCTCCGCGGACGCAGGAGCGACGCGGACTACGCGCGTGCGGCGCTCGTGCCGTTCCGGGACGCCGAGGTCGCCGAACGGATGGCCGGGTGGCTCGCCCGCGGCGTCGAGCCGCTCGGTCCCGTCCGCGACTGGTTCGCCCGGCACGGCGCCGACGCGGTGCCGCTGCTCGTGCCCGCCGCGCTGGGACGTCCGGGCGCGCGGCGGCGGCAGGCGGAGCACGCGCTGCGGCACATCGCGGAACTGGCGGACACCGGGCGTGTCGTCGCGGCGGCGGGGGAGCACGGGGAGGCCGTGGAGCGGCTCCTGACGGCGCCCGCGCTCCCGCCGGTCCTGCCGAAGATCCCCGCGTGGGCGTCGCCGGACGTCCTGCCGCAGGTGCGGCTGCGCGACCGGTCCACCGCACTGCCCGCCGAGGCCGCGGCCCACCTCGTGACCGCGCTCGCGGTCGCCGCGCCGGGACTGGAGGAGGTCCGGGCGGCGTGCGATCCGGCGTCGCTGGCCGGGTTCGCGTGGGCGCTGTTCGAGAAGTGGCTGGCCGAGGGCGCCCCGCCCCGGGACGACTGGACGCTGCGGGCGCTCGGACTGGTCGGCGACGACGACACCGTGCGGCGGCTGGTGCCGTTCGTCCGGACATGGCCGGGGGAGGGGCTGCACGACCGGGCGGTGAAGGGCCTGGAGGTGCTCGTCGCCCTCGGCACGCCCGTCGCGCTGTTCCATCTGCACGAGATGAGGCGCAAGGGCGGGAAGTCCGGGATCAGGGAGGAGGCGCGGGCGAAGTTCTCGCAGGTCGCGGCGCGGGCGCAACTGACCGTCGACGCGCTCTCCGAACGGATCGTCCCCCGCTACGACCTGGACGCCGACGGCGGGACGACGCTCGACTACGGGCCGCGCCGGTTCCGGGTCGGCTTCGGCGACGGGCTCGAACCGTACGTCGCCGACGGCACCGGGCGGCCGCTCAAGGCCCTGCCCGAGCCGGGCGCGGGCGACGACCCCGAACTCGCCGAGGCCGCCCGCCGCCGCTTCACCGCGATGAAGGCCGAGGTGCGGACCGCGTCGACCCACCTCGTCCGGCGGCTGGAGAAGGCGATGGTCCGCCGCCGCACGTGGACGCCGGACGAGTTCCGGACGCACTTCGCCGAGCACCCCCTCGTCCGCCGCATCGCCCGCCGCCTGCTGTGGACGGCGGACGGGACGCCCTTCCGGATCGCCGAGGACGGCACCTTCGCCGACGTCCGCGACGACGCGTTCGTTCTGCCGGGCACGGCCGTCGTGCGCCTCGCGCACCCCGCCGAGCTGGGCGGCGACCTCGACGCGTGGGCGCGGACGTTCGCCGACTACGAGCTGGACCAGCCGTTCCGGCAGCTCGGCCGCCCGTTCCACCCGCTGACCGAGGACGAGCGCGCGACGGGCCGCATGAAGCGGTTCGAGGGGCGGGTCGTGGACGGCGAACGGGTGTACGCCATGGAGCGCCGCCGCTGGTCCGCCACCGCCCTGGGCAAGGACGGCCACCCGGGCGGCGACCTCGCGGGGACGCTGCTGTCACGCGGGCACCCGGACGCCCTCGAGTGCGAGGTCACCGTGCGGCGACGGGTCGTCGGCACCGGTGTCGAGTACCGCATCGGCACCGTCACCGTCGACGCGGCGGACCCCGCGCTCGCGTCCGAGGCCGTCGCCGACGTCCTCTGGCTGGTCGGCGAGGACGGGGGACGGTAGCGCATGGACGACGAATCGCCGGCCTTCCCCGCCGGGTGGCACGCGCGCCTGCACGCCCGCAACGGCGGCCCGGTGCCGCCCGACACGGCGGTGGACGAGGCGCTCGCCCGCGACGTCCTCGAACGGGTCGCGGGGCTGAGCGACCGGCTCAAGGAGTACATCGACGCCGACATGATCTTCGCCGACGGGCTGGGCCGCCACGCGCGCGCCTACCTGGACGGCGCGGCCGACCCCCTCGGCGCCGCCGCGACCGCGGTCGCCCTCTCCCACGACGCGGAGTTCGGCACCCGGTTCCACGGCCCGGGCGGGCCGCGGCACGAGACCCGGTACGACGGCCTCGCCGACGCCTGGACGTCCCGGCACGGCCTCGCCTTCGCCGCCGCGGCGTTCGTCGAGCTGAGCGGCCTCGAACCCGAGCGCGAATATCGGGACGGCCGCGGCACGACGAGCGGTGTCCGCCTCGCGCGCGACGAAGACCCGATGCACCTGTGGTGGCACGCCCGGCGCGGCGGCGTCCGGCGGATGCGCGAGCTCGCGGCCGCCGCGGACGCCCCGGTGGTCGAACGGCTCGGCGCGCTGCGCACCGCGCCCGTCCGCCGGATCGTCGCCTCCTACCTGATCCCGGACCGGGCGGACTGGCTGGAGGAGTGCTGCGCGGCTCCGCCCGGCACGGAGCGCGAACGGAACGCCCACTGGATGCTGTGGTGCTCCCTCGGGTCGGCCGACCAGCTGCGCCGCTTCCGGGGCGTCCTGCACCTCGAACCGGACGACCTGATGCCGGACGTCCTGGCGACCGTCCTCGAACGGGTCGGCCCGGCGGCGCTCGCGCCCGTCCTCGGCGCCGAACTCGACCGCGGGCCCCTGGCCCGCTCCCGCGACGCGATGCTCGGCCTGCTCGCCGCCGTGCCGTCCGACGAGGCGTTCCGCGTCCTGGCCGAGCGGGCCGGGAACGGGCACGTCCGGCGCGCCCTCGACCGCGCGGCGCGCCGCTTCCCGGAGCGGGCGCGGCGCCTGCTGCCGCCCGCCCCGGCTCCGGTGCCGAGGACGCTGCCCGACGCGCCCCCGGACGCGCTTCCCCCGCTGCTGGTCCGGCCGCCGTGGGAACGGGCCGGTGACCCGGCACCGGTCCCGGGGCTGCGGGCCCCGGCGGGACGCCGCGTCGTGTGGGAGCCGGGCGAGCGGAAGCGGTGGGCCGCCGACGCCGCGAAGTACCCGCCGAAGGACCTCGGGCGAGGGAGCGCGGACGGGGAACCGGCCGACGCGATCGAGGCGGTGCGGGCCGGGAACCCCCGGAACCACCGCCAGGAGATCACCGCCTTCCTGCACGCCCCCGAAGGCGCGCTCGACGACGTCCTCCCCGGATGGACGCCGAAGACCTTCGACACCGGGCCGGCATGGATCCGCCCGCTCGTCGCGCGCTACGAGTCCCGCGCCCGCGAGCACGCGCTGCGCGTCGCGGCCGCGAACCGGGAGGGGGCGCGCGCCGCCCTGGTCCCGTTCCTGGACGCCGAGGTCGCCGCGCTGATGGCCCGCTGGTGGGCGCTGCGCGCGGGGCCGCTGCGGCCCGTCCGCGCGTGGTTCGCCCGGCACGGCCTCGACGCGGTGCCGCTGCTCGTCCCCGCCGCGCTGGGCGGGCCGGGGGAGCCGCGCCGGTTCGCCGAGCACGCGCTGCGGTCCATCGCCGGGCGGACGGACGCCGGCCGGGTCGCCGAGGCGGCGCGCGTCCACGGGGACGCGGCGGCGGACGCCGTCCGGCGGCTGCTCGCGGACGAGCCCGTCCCGGTGCGCGTCCCCGCGCTGCCCGACTGGGCGCGCCCGGACGCGCTGCCACAGGTGCGGGTGCGCGACCGCGCCGCCGCCCTGCCCGCCGAGGCGACCGCCCGGCTGGCGGCGATGCTCGCCGTCGAGGACCCGGACCTGCCCGGTGCGGCGGCCGTCCGCGAGGCGTGCGACCCGGCCTCGCTGGCCGCGTTCGGCCGGGCGCTGTGCGAGGCGTGGCTGGAGCACGGCGGCCCGCCCGCGCACTACTGGGCGCTGCGGTCGCTCGGGACGACGGGCGACGACGACACCGTCCGGCGGCTGGTCCCGCTGATCCGCCGCTGGCCCACGGAGCACATGCACCACCGGGCGGCGATGGCCATCGACGTCCTCGCCGAGATCGGCACGCCCGTCGCGCTGCTGCACCTGTACGACCTGGCCCGGACCGCGCGGCATCCCGCGGTCGAGCAGCGGACGCGGAGCCGGTTCGGGCGGGCGGCGAAGCGCGCCGGGGTGCCCGCCGACCGGCTGGCCGAACGGATCGTCCCCGGCTTCGGCCTCGACGCCGACGGCGCCCTGACGGCCGACTACGGCCCGCGCCGGTTCCGCATCGGGTTCGACGAACGGCTCCGCCCGTTCGTCGAGGACCGGGACGGGCGCAGGCGCGCGGCCCTGCCCGCGCCCGGGGCCCGCGACGACGCCGAGCGCGCGGCCGCCGCCCGCCGCCGCTTCACCGCGATCAAGGCCGAGGTCCGTGCGGCGTCGAAGTACCTCGCCGAGGCGCTGGAGAACGCGATGGCCCACCGGTACGGGTGGACGCCCGACGAGTTCCGCGCGCTGTTCGCCGACCACCCGATCGCCCGGCACGTCGCGCGCCGCCTGGTGTGGACGGCCGGCGGCACCGCGTTCCGGATCGCCGAGGACGGCACGCTCGCCGACGTCCGCGACGACGCGTTCGTCCCGCCCGCGGACGGGACCGTCCGCGTCGCGGACCCCGCCGACCTGGGCGGCGACCTCGCGGCCTGGCGGGAGACGTTCGACGACTACGAGATCGTCCAGCCGTTCGCGCAGCTCGCGGGCGCCCCGGTGCCGTGACGTCCGGTCAGGGCTTGCGGCCGACGCCCGCCATCAGCCAGCCGGACGGCGGGTCGTAGGGGCGGTCGGGACGCCACTCCGGCGCGGGGACGAGACCGGGGTCGACGAGGTCGAGGCCCGCGAAGAACCCGGCCAGCCGGGACGCGGGGCGGAACTCGACGGGGAAGCCGAGCAGCTCGACGATCTTCTCGTGCTTGTCGAGGTCGGCGGGGGTGAGCCGGTCGGACGCCAGGTCGCAGATCACCAGGTGGCTGCCGGGCGCCATCGCGTCGCGGAACGCCCGCACGACGCCGTCCGGGTCGTCGGCCTCCGGGATCTGGTCCAGCATCGCGATCATCAGCACCCCGACCGGGCGGTCGAGGTCGATGAGGGCGGTCAGGTCGGGGTCGCCGAGGACGTCGGCGGGGCGCCGGGCGTCGCCGCGCACGGCCGTCGCGGTCGGGACGGCGTGCAGCAGCGCCTGGTAGTGGACGACGGCGACCGGATCGTTGTCGACGTAGACGGTGCGGGCCGCGGGGTCGGCGCGCCCGGCGAGCTCGTGCACGTTGCCCTTGCCGGGGAGGCCGCAGCCGACGTCGATGAACTGCCGGACGCCCGCGTCCAGCAGGTACCGGACGGCGCGGCGCATGAACTTGCGGTTCTCCCGGGGGAGGAGCCGCGCGACGCGGTGCATGGCGAGCGCGGCCATGGCGGCGTCGCGGTCGGGGCCGTAGTTGTCCTTGCCGCCGAGCGAGTAGTCGTAGACGCGTGAGCTGGCGGCGCCGGGCCGGTCGAGCATGGGGGGATCACCTCGACGAGTGAGCGGGGTTGGTCGAGGAACGCGACTGCCCAGTCTAGTTCATGGTGATCACGGTGTGCACGGTCCGCGCAACGGAAAGTACCCGCCCGCCTTGTCAGTCCGCGACGGGACGGGACGTGCGGCTGCAGCGCCGCGTCGTCGACGCCGACCTGGACGCCCCGACGACGCTCGTCCGCGTGCGCGGCGCCCTCTACGTCGTCCGCTCCCAGTTCGACGAGGGCGGCCCGCTCGGCGAGGGCGTCCCCGAGACCCCGTTCACCGTCGCCGCCGTCCGCGGCCTCTGACGGCGCCCGCACGGGAGGCCCGCCCCGCCCGCGCCCGGGCGGGGCGGTAGCCTTCGGAGCGTGGGGAGCGGCTCGTGAGCAATGTTGAGGATCGTCCCGTCGAGCAGGACGTCTGCTCCGCCGACGCGGCCGTCGCCGGCGAACCGGATCTCGAACCGCTGCACCCGCGCGACGTCCCGCTCGGCGGGCCGCGCGCGATGCGGGTCCGGCGCGTCCTGCCCAACCGCGACCGCCGCATGGTCGGCGCGTGGTGCTTTGCCGACTCCTACGGCCCCGACGACATCACCGGCGGCGCCGGCATGCAGGTCCCGCCGCACCCCCACATCGGGCTCCAGACGGTGACGTGGCTGCTGGAGGGCGAGGTGCTGCACCAGGACGGGCTCGGCAGCCGCGCCCTCGTCCGTCCCGGCGACCTGTCGCTGATGACGGCGGGCCCCGGCATCGCGCACTCCGAGCAGTCCCCGCCCGGCCACTCCCCGGTGCTCCACGGCGCCCAGCTGTGGGTGGCGCTGCCCGAGTCCGCCCGCACGACCGCGCCCGCGTACGAGTTCCACACCGACCTGCCCCGGCTCGACGTCCCGGGCGCGGACGTCACGGTGTTCGTCGGCGGGCTCGGCGGGGTCGCGTCCCCGGCGGGCGTCCACTCGCCGCTCGCCGGCGCCGCGCTGCACGTCTCCGCGGACGTCCGGCTGCCGCTGGACCCCGGGTTCGAGTACGCGGTGCTCGTCCTGTCCGCCGAGCTGACCGTCGAGGGCCGGGAGGTGCCCGCGGGCGACATGCTGTACCTCGGCCGGGGGCGCACGGAACTCGCCCTGTCGGCCGGGCGGCCCGCCCACGCCCTGCTGCTCGGCGGCGAACCCTTCGCCGAGGACCTCGTGATGTGGTGGAACTTCGTCGGCCGCACCCACGACGACATCGTCGAGGCCCGGACGGACTGGGAGCGCGAGCGCTCGGGCGTCCACGCCGACCCCCGCTTCGCCCCCGTGACCGGCTACGACGGCCCCGCCCTGCCGGCCCCCGAGCTGCCGAACGCGCGGCTGAAGGCCCGCGGCCGCTACCACCGGCACTGAGTGGCGTCCGTCACAGTCGGGTCACGATCGGGCGCATCCGGCCCGTTCCGTGCGTCATACGGAGCAAGGACCGTTCCCGATGCTCCGCAGGAGGCCCTGTGACCACCACCGCGCCGCACCGTCCCGCCCCCGAGACCGTGGCCGACACGCCGGCCGAGACCGCCGCGACCGACGTTCCGAGCACGGCTCCGCGGGGCCGGTCCGGTCCGGTGCGCAAGATCGCCGTGGCCGTGGCCGGGACGGTGGTGATCGCCGCGGGCATCGTGATGCTGGTGATCCCCGGCCCGGGCGTGGTGGTCATCCTCGCCGGCATCGGCCTGCTCGGCACCGAGTTCCCCGCCGCCAAGCGGGTCAGCGAGCGCTGCTACGGCTACCTCCGGACGGCCTGGGCGAAGATCCGCCGCAAGGGCTGACGCCCGCCGCCCCCCGCACCGCCGAACCCGCGCCGCCCGCCGAGGCGACGCGGGTTCGTCACGTGACGGGGGTCTGCGGGCCGCCCGGAGGGGTCACGCGGGGCCGGTGCTGCGGCGGATCACCAGCTCGCTCGGCACCACGCCGGCCCGGCCGGGCGGCGCGCCGCCCGGGTCGGCGAGCCAGGCGAGCAGCAGCTCCACGCAGTGCCTGCCGAGGGCCGCGAAGTCCTGCCGGACGGTGGTGAGCGGCGGAGTCAGGAACGCCGCCTCCGGGATGTCGTCGAAGCCGATCACGCTGACGTCCTCGGGCACCCGGCGCCCGCTCTCGTGGATCGCCCACAGCAGCCCGAGCGCGATCTGGTCGTTGGCCGCGAACACCGCCGTCACGTCCGGATCGGCCGCCAGCCGCCGGCCGCGCTCGTAACCGGACCGGGCGCTCCAGTCGCCCGGCGCGCAGTCGGGCACCTCGGCGCCCGCCGCGACGAGCGCGTCCCGCCAGCCGCGGGTGCGCTCTGTGGCCTCCGACCAGTCCGCCGGCCCCGGCAGGTGGTGGACGGTCCGGTGCCCGAGGCCCAGCAGGTACCGGGTGGCCTCGCCGGGCGCGCGGTAGTGGTCGGCCTCGACCGTCGGGACCGCCGCGGGCGGCCCCAGCAGCACCGTCGGCAGGTCGCCCGGCAGGTGCCGCACCGCCTCCTCCGGCGGCACGTGCCCCGGGATCATGATGAGCCCGTCCACGCCCTGGTCGCGGAACCGCTCGACGGCCCCGGCGACCGTGTCGCGGCCCGCCGACTCCAGCCCCGCCACGCCGGTGAAGAACCCCGCCTCGCGGGCGTGCCGCTCGATCGCCGCGATGATCGACGCGGGCCCGTGCAGGGCGGTGTCGAAGCTCACGACGCCGAGGGTGCTGGACCGTCCGGTCGCCAGGGCCCGGGCCGCCGCGTTCGGGCGGAAGTCGAGCTGCGCGGCGGCGGCCAGGACCCGGTCCCGGGTCTTCGGGCTCACCATCGGATGGTTCTTGAAGACCCGGGACACCGTCTGGTGCGAGACCCCGGCCAGCCGGGCGACGTCGCGCAGGCCCGGCCGGGTAGGTGGCGTGGCGGTCATGTCACCCCGAACATACCGGGCGGGCGGCGACGGCGCCGCCGTTCACCGGGCCGCGCCGCTGCGCCGCTTGGTCCAGACGTCGAACGCGACCGCGGCGAGCAGCACCAGCCCCTTGATCAGCATGACCCGCTCGCTGGGCGCGCCGAGCAGCGACATCCCGTTGTTGATCACGCCCATGATCAGGCCGCCGGTGATGGCGCCGATGACCCGGCCGACGCCGCCCTGCACGGCCGCGCCGCCGATGAACGCCGCCGCGATGGCGTCCAGCTCGAACATGTTGCCCGCGGTCGGGCCCGCCTGGTTGAGCCGCCCGGCGAACACGATCCCGGCGACCGCCGACAGCACGCCCATGTTCACGAACAGCCAGAACGTCACCGACTTGACGTTCACGCCGGACAGCCGCGCCGCGAGGGGATTGCCGCCCATCGCGTAGATGCGGCGCCCGAACACCGACCGGTTCGTCAACGTCGTGTAGGCCAGCGCCAGCGCGCCGAGCAGGACGAGCACCCACGGGAGGTTCTTGAACCGGGCGAGCTGCACGGCGATGAACATCACCACGACGACGGCCAGCGCGTTCTTCGCCGCGAACACCGCGATCGGATCGACCTGCTGCCCGTACCCGATCCGGGCCTGCCGCCGCCGCCACCCCAGCACCGCGAACCCGCCGACCAGAGCGAGCGCCACCAGCAGCGTGAACAGGTCCGCGCCGCCGAGGAAGCCGAGGCCGATGTTGCCGAGGTAGCCCGACAGGAACCCGTTCGCGATCGTCCGGACGTCGTCGGGGAACGGGCCGATGCGCTGGTTGTCGAGCACGGTCAGCGTCAGCGCGCGGAACATCAGCATCCCGCCGAGCGTCACGATGAACGCCGGGATCCCGAAGTAGGCGATCCAGTACCCCTGCCACGCGCCGATCGCCGCCCCGGCGAGCAGCGTCAGCAGCAGCGCCAGCGGCCACGGCACGTTGTGGTCCACCATCAGGACCGCGGCGATCGCGCCGGTCAGCGCCACCACCGACCCCACCGACAGGTCGATGTGCCCGCCGATGATCACCAGGATCATCCCGATCGCCAGGATCAGGATGTAGGAGTTCTGGACGATGATGTTCGAGATGTTCCCGGGCGACAGCAGCTGCCCGTCGGTCAGCACGGCGAACAGCGCGACGATGATCGCGAACGCGATGTAGATCCCGCTCTGCCGCAGGTTGACCGGCAGGCCGCGGCGGCCCTTCGGCGGCCCGGACGCCGGCGGGGAGACGGCCTCCCCGGCCTTGGCGACGCTGCTCATGGACTGGCCTCCTCGGTCTGGGTCATGTACTGCATCAGGCGCTCGGGCGTCGCCTCCGCCCGCGACACCTCACCGGTGATGCGGCCCTCCGCCATCGCGTAGACGCGGTCGCAGATCCCGATCAGCTCCGGCAGCTCGGACGAGATCACCAGCACGGCCCGGCCCTGCTCGGCCATCGTGTTGATGATCGAATAGATCTCGTACTTCGCGCCGACGTCGATGCCGCGGGTGGGCTCGTCCAGGATCAGGACGTCGGCGTCGGTGAACATCCACTTCGACAGCACGACCTTCTGCTGGTTGCCGCCGCTCAGCTCCCCGGCGGGCGCCAGGACGCTCGGCGCCTTGATGTTCATCTCCCGGCGGAACCGCTCGGCGACCTCGTACTCGCGGCCGTCGTCCACCCAGCCCGCCTTCGCGAGCTTGCCGAGCCCCGCCGCCGACACGTTCCGCGTGATGCTCTCGATGAGGTTCAGGCCGTAGGTCTTGCGGTCCTCGGTCGCGTACGCCAGACCGTGCGCGATCGCGTCCCCGACCGTCCGGATCCGCACCTCCGCGCCGTCCTTGAACACCCGCCCGCTGATCCGGGCGCCCCAGCTGCGCCCGAACACGCTCATCGCGAGCTCCGTCCGGCCCGCGCCCATCAGCCCCGCGAGCCCGACGACCTCGCCGCGGCGCAGCGACAGCGCGGCGCCGTCGACCACGACCCGGTCCCGCTGGGTGGGGCTGTGCACCGTCCAGTCCTCGATCCGGAACACCTCCGCGCCCACGTCGCGGACCCGCTCGGGGTACCGGTGGCCCAGGTCGCGGCCCACCATCCCGGAGATGATGCGGTCCTCCGAGACGCCGTCGCCGTGCATGTCGAGCGTCTCGATCGTCCGCCCGTCCCGCAGGATCGTCGTCGAGTCGGCGATCGACCGGATCTCGTTCAGCTTGTGCGAGATGATCACGCAGGTGATGCCGTCCGCCCGCAGCCCGCGCAGCAGGTCGAGCAGATGCCGGGAGTCGGCGTCGTTCAGCGCCGCGGTCGGCTCGTCCAGGATCAGCAGCCGCACCTCCTTCGAAAGCGCTTTCGCGATCTCGACGAGCTGCTGCTTGCCGACGCCGAGGTCCATCGCGGGCGTCACGGGGTTCTCCCGCAGGCCCACCCGCTCCAGCAGCGCCGCCGCGTCGGCGTTCGTCCGGTTCCAGTCGATCAGCCCGAACCGGCCGCGCCGCTCGTTGCCGAGGTAGATGTTCTCGGCGATCGACAGGTACGGGCTCAGCGCCAGCTCCTGGTGGATGATCACGATGCCGCGCCGCTCGCTGTCGCGGATGCCCGAGAACCGGCACGGCTCCCCGTCGAACTCGATTTCCCCGCTGTAGTCGCCGTGCGGGTAGACGCCCGACAGCACCTTCATCAGGGTCGACTTCCCGGCCCCGTTCTCGCCACAGATCGCGTGGATCTCGCCGCGCGCGACGTCCAGGTTCACGTCCTGCAGGGCCTTGACCGCGGGGAAGCTCTTGGTGATCCCGCGCATCCGCAGTATCGCGTCCGTCATGCTCCTCCTCCCGGGGGACGCCGCTACTGCAGTTCGCCCGCGGTGTAGTAGCCGCTGTCGACGAGCACCTTCCGGTGGTTCTCCTTGGTGACGATCACCGGCTGCAGCAGGTTGGACGGCACGACCTTCTCGCCGTTGTCGTAGTCCTTCGTGTTGTTGACCGGCGGGTCCTGCCCCTTCAGGACGGCGTCCGCCATCTTCACCGTGACCTCGGCGAGCTTGCGGGTGTCCTTGAAGATCGTGGAGTACTGCTCGCCCGCGATGATCGACTTCACCGACGCGACCTCGGCGTCCTGCCCGGTGACCACCGGGTACGGCTGCGCGCCGCCGCCGTAGCCGTTCGACTTCAGCGCCGACAGGATCCCGATCGACATGCCGTCGAACGGGGACAGGACGCCGTCCACCTTCGCGCCGTCGCGGTAGTGCCGCGTGATGAGGTCCTCCATGCGGGCCTGCGCGCGTGCCCCTTCCCAGCGCAGCGTCGCCATGGTCTCGAAGTCGGTCTGCCCGCTCTTCACGACCAGCGTGCCCTTGTCGATGTAGGGCTTCAGGGTGTTCATCGCGCCGTCGTAGAAGTACTTGGCGTTGTTGTCGTCGGGCGAGCCGGCGAACAGCTCGATGTTGAACGGGCCCTGCTCGGCGCCCTCCGAGCCGTCCGCCTTCTTCACCCCCAGCCCGACCAGCAGCGACGTCGCCTGCTGCACGCCGACCTGGTAGTTGTCGAACGTCGCGTAGTAGTCGACGTTCGGCGAGTTGAGGATCAGCCGGTCGTAGGAGATGACCGGGATGTCCTGGTCGGCGGCCTTCTGCAGCTGCGTGGTGAGGGCGGTGCCGTCGATCGGCGCGACGATCAGCAGCCGGGCGCCCTTGGTGATCTGGTTGTCGATCTGGTTGGCCTGCGTCGGGATGTCGTCCTCGGCGTACTGCAGGTCGACCTTGTAGCCGAGCCCCTCGAGCTGCTTCTTGACGTTGTCGCCGTCGTGGATCCACCGCTCGGACGACCGCGTCGGCATCGTCACGCCGATCAGCGCGCCCTTCACCGGCGCGTTCGCCCGCTCCTTGTCGATCGTCTTCTCGCTGGACCCGCACGCGGTCATGCCGAGCGCGAGCCCGATGCCCAGTGCCATGGTGACGAGCTTCCGTGGCTTCACATCTCACCTCGGGGGTGGTGGCGGATGGTTCGCGAGCCACACTGTTACCGGTCACACAAGCATGTCAAGACCCCGGTGTGCTCCGCATCACAACCGTGATCCCCCCGTGAGGGACGGCCGCCGCCCGCGGATCCCGCCCCTCACCAGGCCCGACGTCCCCCCACCCGCACCGCGACCCGCGGACGGGCGCCGTGCCTCGCCGCCGGTGAACATCGCCCGCCCGGGGGCGGCCCTCGACGGGGAGGACCGCCCGCATGGCCGGGGCGGGGACGGGATCAGGGCTCGAGGGCGGTCAGGTCGAGACGGGCGAGGCGCTCGGGGTCGGAGAGGATGTCGATCGCGACGATGCGGTCGGCGGAGACGGTGAAGCTCATGATCGAGAAGAGTTCGCCGTCGACCGTGTTCACCAGGCCGGGCGCGCCGTTGACCAGGGCGGGACGGGCGACCGCGGTGGTCGCCATGCGCCGGAACGTGGCGGCCTGGCCCGCCACCTCGTGGACGCCCCGCAGGACCCGCATGCCGCCGGGCAGCAGCGTCCCCGCGTCGGCGCGCAGCACGACGTCGGGGTCGAGCACGGCCACCAGGCCGTCGAGGTCGCCGCCGCGCGCCGCGGTGAGGAAGGCGTCGACGACGCGGCGGCGGGCGACCGGGTCGGGGTCCGGGGCCGGGGCGGCGCCCCGCACCCGCTGCCGGGCGCGGCTGGCGAGCTTCCTGGCCGCGGCCGGGGTGCGGTCCACGATGGGGGCGATCTCCTCGAACGGCATGCCGAACATGTCGTGCAGGACGAACGCGAGCCGTTCGGCCGGGTTCAGCGACTCCAGCACCACGAGGAGCGCGAGCCCCACCGAGTCGGCCAGCATCGCCTGCCGCTCGGGGTCCTGGCGGTCGGCGCCGGGGGCCTCCTCGCCGACGATCGGGTCCGGCAGCCGCGCCTCCAGCGGGGTCTCCCCGCGCGTCCGGCGGGAGCGCAGCATGTCCAGGCACACCCGGCCGACGACCGTGGTCAGCCAGCCGCCCAGGTTGTCGATGTCGTCGCCGGCGGTGCGCGCGAGCCGCAGCCAAGCCTCCTGGACGGCGTCGTCGGCCTCGGCTAGGGAGCCGAGCATCCGGTACGCCACCGCCTTCAGGTGCGTGCGGTGCTCCTCGAACCGCTCGGCCAGGAAATCGCGCTCGTCCATCGTCGCCCCTCGTCCTCGGTGATCGTCACAGCATTGACGAACGGGACCGCGCCGATGTGACCGCCCTACGGTCCGGTTTCGGAGCGCAGGACGAGGATCGCCGTGTCGACCGACGAGTAGATCGGGAAGAGGCGGGTGAGCCCGGTGGTGCGCAGCACGTCCCGGATGCGGGGACTCACCGCGACCAGGGCGAGCGCGCCCGCGTCGGGCAGCAGGGGGGAGATCCCGGCCAGCACGCTGAGCCCGCTGGAGTCCATGAACTCGACGTCCCCGAAGTCCAGGACCAGGTGGCGGGCGCCGTCGCCGAGCAGCGCGGCCAGGTCGTCGCGCAGCCGGGCGGCGGTGGAGATGTCCACGTCGCCTTCGAGCGTCACGACGGCCAGGTCGGTGTGGATCGGATGGAACCGGCTGTGCACGGTCAGGGCCATGGTGTCCAGGATGTGCCCCCTGGGCGGCCGGTCATTCCACGGCCGCGGACGGGTCGCCCACCGTGCCCTCAGGTGTTCTGGGCGGACGGGCGGCGGCGCGGCCGGCGGCGCGGTTCGGCGCCCTGCGCGTTCCCGCGGCGCGGCTCGGCGCCGCCCGGCTGCGCGTTTCCGCGACGAGACTTGGGGGCCTGCGCGTTCCCGCGCCGGGGTTCGGCGGTCGGTTGCCCGTTCCCGCGGTGCGGCTTGGCGGCCTGCGTGCTCCCGCGCCGGGGTTCGGCGGCCTGCCCGTTCCCGCGGCGGGGTTCGGCGGCCTGCCCGTTTTCGCGGCGGCCGTCGCGGGCGCCGTGCTGCGGGGCGGCTGTCGCCGGGGGACGGGCGCCGGTGATGCGGGCGAGCTCGGGGTCGCCGGGGCTCACGCTGGTGGTGCGCGGGGTGATGCCGGCCGCGGCCATCATGGCGTCCACGTCGCGCCGCTGGTCGGGGACCACGAGGGTGACCACGGTGCCGCGCCGCCCGGCGCGGGCGGTGCGGCCGCTGCGGTGCAGGTAGTCCTTGGGGTCGGCCGGCGGGTCGATGTTGACGACGAGGTCGAGGTCGTCGACGTGGATGCCGCGGGCCGCGACGTCGGTGGCGACCAGCACGGTGACGGCCTCGGTGCGGAAGCCGTCCAGGGCGCGGTTGCGCTGCGACTGGCTCTTGCCGCCGTGCAGCGCGGCGGCGCGCACGCCGCGGGACGTCAGCTTGCGGACGAGGCGGTCGGCGGCGTGCTTCTTCGCCACGAACATGATCACCCGGTCGCTGCGGGCCGCGACGTGCACGGTCGTCTCGTGCTTGTCGGTGTCGGCCACGTGCAGCAGGTGGTGCTCCATCGTGGTGACCGCGCCGGTCGGCGGGTCGACCGAGTGGGTGACGGGGTCGCTGAGGAACGCGCGGACGAGCCGGTCGACGTTGCGGTCCAGCGTCGCGGAGAAGAGCATGCGCTGCCCGTCGGGCGGGGTCTGCTCGAGGAGCGAGGTCACTTGGGGCAGGAAGCCCATGTCGGTCATCTGGTCGGCCTCGTCGAGCACGGTGATCCGCACCCGGCCGAGCCGGCAGTCGCCGCGTTCGATGAGGTCGGCCAGCCGTCCGGGGGTGGCGACCACGAGTTCCGCGCCGCGGGCGAGGGCGGTCGCCTGGCGGTTGATCGACAGGCCGCCGACCACGGCGGTCAGCCGCAGGTCCAGCGCCCGCGCGTACGGTTCGAGCGCCTCGGTGACCTGCTGCGCGAGTTCCCGCGTGGGCACCAGGACGAGCGCCAGCGGGGCGCGGGGCTCGGCGCGGCGGCCGGCGGTGCGGGCGAGCAGCGGCAGGCCGAAGGCGAGGGTCTTGCCGGACCCGGTGCGGCCGCGGCCGAGGACGTCCCGTCCGGCGAGCGCGTTCGGGAGGGTCGCGGCCTGGATCGGGAACGGCTCGGTCACGCCCTGTTCGGCGAGCGTCGCGAGGATCGGCGCCGGCAGCGGGAGGTCGGCGAACGCCTCGACCGGGGGCAGCGGCGGAGTGGACCCCTTCGGGGTCGCGAACTCGGCGGCCCGCTCGGCGCCGGGGCGGCGGTCGCCCTTGGCCGGGCGCGGTCTGGACGAGCGGGTTCGTGCGGGACGGGGCATGCTGGGAGCCTTCCACAGGAGCGGTGCGTCGCGTCGCACGCTCGTGCGGGCGATGCCGTGGCGTGCGGCGGGGGGGGGGGGCCGTGGGGGGGGGCCCGCCCCCGCCCCGG
>NZ_JBFAUZ010000050.1:0-69148 GCF_040679555.1 Spirillospora sp. NPDC052242 | reverse complement strand
GATGGACGTAGAGTGCGGTCAGAAGGGCGTCCAGGTTTGTCTTCACACACTGATCATGGGCGCCCTTCGCCATGCCCGCGGCCGGTTCAGCAAACTCCCATCAACGATCTAGGGGTGCTCGGTCTTCGCGGGGCCGTCGAAGAGGGCGCGGGCGCGCTCCTCGGCCTCGGCGAGCGCCTTGACGTGCGCGGGCGCGAGGTCCTGGACGCAGCGGGTCATCTCCTCGGTGACGTGGCTGAACGCGGTCTCCTCGGCACCGCGCAGCGCCGCCCGGACGGTCGCGGAGCGGGCGCCGAGCGCGGCCCATTCGAGTTCGAGGCGGGCGACGGCCTCGTCGAACGCGCGCGCCACCTCGGCGGCGGAGCCCGCCAGGTCGGCGGGGACCGGGCCGCGGCCGGCGCGGCGGGCGGAGCCCGACAGGGCGGAGATCCGCCCGGCGAGGTCGAGGCCCTCGCGGGCGAGGGGCAGCACGTCGTGGACGAGGGCGGTGACGGCCTTCGCCAGCTCCTCCACGCGGGTGAGCAGCGTCTGCGTCGCCTGCTCCAGGGCCCGGGACGTCCGTTCGGCGACCCGTTCGGCGGCCTCCCGCTGCCGTTCCGACAGCACGGCGACGACGTCGCGGTCGAGGCGGCGCCGCAGTTCGCGCTCGCGGGCGGCGTGCGCCGCGGGGTCCGCGCCGCCGGCGGGGCCGGCCCGTCCGGCCCGGTCCGCCCAGAGGCGTTCGATGCGCCGCTCCCCCGACCTGGCGATCTCGCCGGTGACCTCGTCGAGGGCCTCGCCGGCGCGGGCCTTGAGCCGTTCGACGCGGCCGTAGAGCGCCTCGCGCTTGAACGGGTCGTTCAGCTCGTTCAGCTGGGCCTGCAGCCTGCGGGAGACGTCGATGGCGTGCTCGGCGAGGGGGACGAGCCGGTCGGCGAGCTCGTCCAGCGTCTGCGCCCGGCGAGGGTCGGTCAGTTCGGCCACCCAGCCGGGCAGGTCGTGGGACATGCGCCCATGCTGCCACCGGACGGGCCTTCCGGGCGGGCCGTCACGCCGACGGGCGGTCCGAAAAGCGGGAACGGGCCCGTCGCGGGGCCCGCCGGGTGTGTCGGGGCGCCCGCCGGTCACGGTAGCGTGGCACGCCGTGGCGGGCTATTCCGATGACCTGCGTTTCGCGCACGTGCTGGCGGACCAGGCCGATGACATCACGACCAAGCGCTTCCGGGCGCTCGATCTCGACGTCGAGACGAAGCCGGACCTGACACCGGTGAGCGACGCCGACCGCGGCGTGGAGGAGCAACTGCGCGCCACGCTCGGCCGGTCCCGGCCGCGCGACGCGATCCTCGGCGAGGAGTACGGGCGGACCGGCGGCGGGAACCGCTGCTGGATCATCGACCCGATCGACGCGACGAAGAACTTCGTGCGGGGCGTCCCGGTCTGGGCGACGCTGATCGCGCTGATGGAGAACGACGAGGTCGTCGTCGGGGTCGTGTCCGCGCCCGCGCTGAACCGGCGCTGGTGGGCGGCGCGGGGCGGCGGCGCGTTCACCGGCCGGCGCCTGACCCGCGCGACCCCGATCAGCGTGTCCCAGGTCGGGGAGCTGTCGGACGCGTCGCTGTCGTTCTCGAGCCTGAGCGGCTGGGAGGAGTCGGGGCGGCTCGACCGGTTCCTGGACCTGACGCGCGAGGTGTGGCGGACGCGGGCGTTCGGCGACTTCTGGTCGCACATGATGGTCGCCGAGGGGGCCGTCGACGTGTCGACGGAGCCGGAGGTGTCGCTGTGGGACCTCGCGGCGCTGCAGGTGATCGTCGAGGAGGCCGGCGGGACGTTCACCGACCTGTCCGGGGTGCCCGGGCCGGACGGCGGCAGCGTCGTCTGCACGAACGGGAAGCTGCACGCGGACGTCCTGCGCACGCTGGGCGGCGGGCAGCTCTCCCTGCGCATCTAGCGGCGGGACGGGCGTCTTCCAGGCACTTTCCTCCGGGCGACTCGCGACATATCGTGGAACGACGGTCGGCGCACGGCCGTTGTCCCTGATAGGGCGGCCATATCGGAGGTAGGCATGTCGACCCAGACCAAGATCGTGATCGGCGGTGTCGCCGTCGGCTTCCTCACCCTGTTCATCTTCCCGTGGTGGGTCACGGCGCTGATCATTCTCGGCGTGATCGCCGCGCCGGTCGTCGGGTACCTGATGCTCGACCCGTCCCAGCGCAGGCGGGTCCGGGCGCAGGGCCGCAAGCGGCTGAACGGCTGACCGGCCGGCCGGGAGGAGGCTCCCGGCCGGCGCGGGGCGCGCGGCGTCAGGCCCAGAGTTCGCGGTCGGCGCCGCGCGGGTCGCGGACGGTCGCGTTCGCCTCGCCGTCGAAGACGCGGACGGCGCGGGCGTCCGCGTCGTACCGGTCCCAGCCGGGGTCGCCGTCCGCCGCGAACCGCACCCACGCGCGGTGCAGGGCGTCGGCGAGGGCCTGCGGCGGGTTCGGCCCGGCCAGTTCGGAGTCGGGCAGGAGGTTGTCGAACACGAAGCCGAGTTCGAGGGCGTGGCAGGCGCCGAGGTCGTGGTTCGGGGACCGCCAGCCGAACTCGTACATCCACGTCCGGCCGCCGTTCGCCGCGTGCGCGGCGGCGGCGCGGTGCGCGGGGATCCGGAACAGGTTGTCGGTGATGATCGTCGCCATCAGCTCGCCCGCGGTGAGCCCGGGGTGCCGCTCCCGGTAGGCGGCGGCGACCGCGGGCGGCACGCCCATCCCGGCGGTGGCGGCGCCGACGAGGTCGTGGGTGAGGACGGCGGCGACGCCGGTCGGCATAAGGAACAGCCGGAACTCCTCGGCGGTGTAGCCGGTGAGCAGGTCGACGCCGCGGCCGGCGCCGGCCGCGATGGCGTCCTCGGGGCGCCGGGCGAGCAGCTCGCCGTCCAGGATCGGGGTGAGCGCCATCCCGCCGGCGGCGGTGGTGGCGCCCCAGCGGCCGGGGTCGGGCAGCGCGGACACCTCGCCGGAGACCGCGGCCTGCACCGGGACGATCGCGGCCGGGTCGAGCGCCGCGAACGCCTCGGCGGTCGGCTCGACGCCGAGGCGGGCCGCGATCTCCTTGGCGACGAGCAGCGCGTCGTCCGGGTCCTGCGCGATCTGCCCGGCGCCGCTCTGCGCGATCGCGCGGTGGAACAGGCCGAGGTCGAGGGAGAGCAGGGTGGTGACGCTCATCGCGCCCGCCGACTCGCCGAACACCGTGACGCGTCCGGGGTCGCCGCCGAACGCGGCGATGTTGTCGCGGACCCATTCGAGCGCTGCGATCTGGTCGCGCAGGCCCCGGTTGAGCGGGGCGCCCGGCAGGTTCGCGAAGCCCTCGACGCCGAGCCGGTAGTTGATCGTCACGCAGACGACGCCGTCCCGCGCGAAGTTGCCGCCGTCGTAGGTCGGGACGGCGCCGGACCCGTTGGCGAACGCGCCGCCGTGGATCCACACCATCACCGGCAGCCCCGACCCGCCCGGCTCGGGCGTCCAGACGTTGAGGTTGAGGCAGTCCTCGCCCGGGATCTCGGGGTCGGGGAGCAGCGTCTTGAACGGGCCCGCGTAGCCGGGTTTCGGCGCGGTCGGACCGTACGCGGTCGCGTCGCGGACGCCGTCCCACGGCTCGGGCGGGCGCGGGGCCTGGAAGCGGTTCGGGCCGAACGGGGGCGCGGCGTACGGGATGCCGAGGAAGGCGGTGACGCCGTCCCGGGTGATGCCGCGGACCCTGCCGTGCTGCGTGCCGACGACCGGCTCCATGTTCGCGCCTCCGGTTCTAGAACGAGTTTCGAATCAACCGAAGACTAATGGGAGCGCCCCCTGAGCTGCGAGTCCTTATTTGCGCAGCATGCGGGTCAGGTAGTCGCGGGCGAACGCGCGGATCTCGGCGTCCTCCTCCAGCGGCAGCCCGCCGCCCGGGACGAGCAGCAGCGAGGCGGCGAGCCGCACCAGCACCTCGGCGACCGCGTCGTGCTCGGCCGCGTCCGCCGGACGGGCGCGGCGGAGCCGCTCGGCGAGGACGTCGCGGGCCGCGACCAGCACCGCGCCGCCGTTCATGCCGAGCTGCGGCAGCAGCGTCTCGGGCTCGCTCTCCAGGACGCGCCGCATCAGCGGGTGCCGCCGGGCGCCCTGCAGGCCCGCGACGAACCCCTCGACGACGGCGTCCTCGGGCGTCGCGAGGCCCTCGGTCGCGCGGGCGATCGCGGTGAGGAACCGGCGCACCTCCCGCAGGATGACCGCCTGCAGCAGCCGGTCCTTGCCGGCGAACCGGCGGTAGATCGTGGTGCGCGCGACGCCCGCGCGCCGGGCGACGTCCTCGACGCTGACGCGGCGCAGCCCGTAGCTCTCGAACTCGGCGAGCGCGGCGTCCAGGATCCGGGCGTCCAGCTCGTCGGCGCCGCCCGGCTCGGGCGACGACAGCCGGGCGAGCAGCCCGCCCTCCGCCGCCGCGCCCCGGCCGCCGCCGGCCGCGTTCACGCGGGCCGCATCCGTCGCATCGGTGGTCATGCCCGCACCCTAACCGCGTCCCGGACCCGCCGGGGACCACCGTGGAGCAACAAAGCTACAATCTTCGTCGTTCTGTTCCTCACGCGTTCCCCCTGGCGGTGCTCATGACGGACCCGGCTCCCACCCCGCTCGGCCCCGGCTCGCTCACCTGGCGCTACTTCGGCGACACCCGCATGCTGCTCGTGGGCCCGCGCGCGGCCGTCCTGCAGAACATGCTGCCCGCGCTCGGCCAGGGCGTCCTGGACCACTCGGTGTTCTTCGCGGAGACGTTCGCGCGGCTCAAGCGGTCCGCCGGGCCGATCCTGGACACCGTCTACGGCGGGGAGCGCGCCGCCGCGACCGGACGCACGGTGCGCGACTACCACCGCGACATCAAGGGGACGATGCCGGACGGCTCGCGCTACCACGCGCTCGACCCCGAGACGTACTACTGGGCGCACGCCACCTTCCTAGACAACATGATCTACGGGATCGAGACGTTCGTCCGGCCGCTGTCGGAGGCGGAGAAGCGCCGGATCTACGCGGAGTCGAAGGTCTGGTTCCGGATGTACGGGGTCAGCGACCGGGCGATGCCGGACGACTGGGACGGCTTCCAGCGGTACTGGCGCCGGATGCTCGACGAGGAGATCGTCGCGCACAAGACCGCCCGGTACGGCGTCGGCTACGTGACGAAGGGGCTCCCGGCGCCGCCGCGCGTCCCGGCGCCGCTGTGGCGCGCGGTGTCGCCGCCGCTGAACGCGGTCGCCCGGTTCATCACGGTCGGCGGCATGCCGCCCCGGATGCGGGAGCTGCTCGACCTGCCGTGGAGCGCGGCGGACGAGCGCCGGCACCGGCGGTTCGCCGCGCTCGTCCGGCGGGGGAACGCGCTGTGGCCGCTGCTGCCGGAGTCCGTCCGGTACCTGCCGCAGGCCCGCCGCGCCTTCCGGGAGGCGCGGAAGGCGCGGCGGGACCCGCGACGGGGCGGGGCTCAGGAACCGGCGCGGATGCGGGCGTCGTAGCCCTTCCGGGCCGCCGGGTCGTACTCGAGGAAGATCCGGTCGAGCCCGTACCGGCGGGACACCGCCCGCCGGACCCGGTCCGGGAACAGCGCGCCCAGCCGGGTCTGCGTCCCGAGCCGCTTCGGCACCACGACCTGCGGGCGCGGCCGCCCGATCAGCTCGACGATCGCGGCGGCGATGTCCTCGGGCTCGCAGTTGCGCATCCCCGTCGGGCTGGCCGTCCCGGCGACCAGCTCGGTGTTGGTGAAGGACGGCAGGACGGCGCTCACGTGCACGCCCCGGTCCCGCACCTCCAGCCGCGTCGCCTCGGTGAACGCGACGACGGCGGCCTTGCTGGCGTTGTAGAGGGCCAGGCCCGGGGTGTAGAGGAGGCCGGCCAGCGACGCGACGTTGATCACGTGGCCGCGCCCGCGCGGCAGCATCCGGTCGAGCGCGAGCTTGGTGCCGGTCATCACGCCGTGCACGTTGATGTCGAGGCAGCGGCGGGCGTCGGCCTCGCTCTCCTGCGTGACGGGCCCGATCGGCATGATCCCCGCGTTGTTGATCAGGACGTCGAGCGGCCCGGCCTCCGCCTCGGCCCGCTCGACGAACGCCTCGAACGACGCGCGGGACGTGACGTCCACGACGAGCCCGGTGACGCCCAGGTCGTCCGCCGCCGCCTTGACCGCGGCCTCGTCGATGTCGCCGATGACGACGGTCGCGCCGCGCGCCTTGACGGCGCGGGCGGTGGCGAGGCCGATGCCGCGCGCCGCGCCGGTGATCGCGATGACCTTGCTCACGGGGTCTCCCATCGGTCGAGGCGGACGGGCAGCCCGTCCTTGGGCGAGGGCAGCGAGGTGGTGTCGAGCGGCCACTCGTACCGTGCCGGGACGCTCCACCGGTACCGCTGCAGCACCTGGTGCAGGATCGTCTTCACCTGCATACCGGCGAAGTACAGCCCGATGCACTTGTGCGCGCCGCCGCCGAACGGCGCCCAGGCGTACTTGTGCGCCTTGTCCTCGCGGCGCTCCGGGGAGAAGCGCTCGGGGTCGAAGCGCTCCGGGTCGGGCCACCACTGCGCCATGTGGTGGTTGCTGAGCATCGGCACCACGACGACGGTCCCGGCGGGGACGTGGTAGCCGAGGATGGAGGTGTCCTTGACGACCTTGCGGGGCAGCGCCGGAACGGGCGCGACCATCCGCAGCGACTCCTTCATCACCATGTCGATGCCGGTGAACGCGTCGAGGTCCTCGTAGTCGGGCTGCGGCTTCCCTAGGGCGAGGGACTCGTCGCGGAGCCGCTCCTGCCACTCGGGGTATTTCGCCAGGTAGTACGCCATCGTGGTCAGCGTGATGGTGGTGGTGTCGTGCGCCGCCATCAGCGCGAAGATCATGTGGTTGACGACGTCCTCGTCGGTGAACCGGTGCCCGTCGTCGGTCTCGGCCTGGCACAGCGCGGCGAATAGGTCGTCCCCGCCGTCGCGGCGCTTGGCGGGCAGGTGCCGGTAGAAGAACTCCTCCAGCACCTTGCGGGCCCGCAGCCCCTTGTGCCAGCGCAGGCCGGGCACGGGGAAGCGCACGTAGGCCGTCCCGGCGCGGACGGCGTCGACGAACGCGCCGTTGACCCGGTCGCGTTCCGCGCGGTCCAGTTCGACGCCCATGAAGACGTCCACGGCGAGGTCGAGCGTGAGCTGCTTGACGTGGTCGTGGACCTTGAAGCCCGGCCCCGGCTCCCACGCGTCGAGGCCCTTCACGATGCCGGGCGCCATCGCGTCCATGTAGGCGCGCAGCCGGGCCTTGGTGAACGCCTGCTGCATGATGCGGCGGTGGTGCAGGTGCTCCTCGAAGTCCAGGAGCATGATGCCGCGGTTGAAGAACGGGCCGATGAAGTAGCTCCAGGCGGGGCCGTTCGCAAAGGCCTTGTCCCGGTTGACCAGGACGACCTCCGCGGCCTCGGGCCCCTGCACCGTGCAGGTGCGTTGCCCGAGCAGCCAGCCCCAGGCGACCGGCCCGTACGCGTCGTAGCGCTTGCGCGCCTGCCCGATCGGGTCCCGCATCACGGCCAGGGTGTTGCCGATGTAGGGGATGCCGGGAACGCCCGGGACCGGTTTCAGGTCGCTGCCCTGGGGCGGCGGCGCGAGGACGCCCGTCATGGCACCTCCGGGGGGTTGTGCAACAAAGGGACGGAAACTGTTGCTTCGTTGTCTGTTGCTTCGTTGTAACGCAGCGGACGCCGGTAAGTCCAGACTTATCGGGGGTGACCTGCGACGCCCTTCGCCGCGCGGGCGCCACCGGGCCCGCCCGCGGTCCTGCCGGGGGCCTTCAGCAGCCGGCGGCGCGCGTACTCCGACAGCGGCCGGTAGCCGCCGCCCCGGTCGCGCGCGTACGCCCCGTCGCCCGCCTCCGGGACGCCCTCGTCCCGCAGCGGCCCGGTCTGCAGGCGCCGCCCCGCCGTCACCGGGATCTCGTCGACCACCCGCACCAGCGCGGGCCGCAGGCCCGGGTCCACGCGCAGCAGCGCCTCGGACAGGTCGACGGGCTTGAGGTCGGCGCCGTCCCGCAACCGGACGGCCGCCGCGACGATCTCCGCGTCGCCCACCGGGATCCCGTAGACCGCGACGGCGTCGATGTACGGCAGGTCGCCGAGCGCGTCCCGGATCGGGCCCGGCGGGACGATGCCCTCGGCCGTCCGGATCAGCTCGGCGTCCCGCCCCACCGGCCAGAAGTCGCCGTCGGCGTCGCGGGTGAACAGGTCACCGGTGATGGACCAGGCGTCGTCCGGCTCGAACACGCCCCGCACCGGGCGGGCGGCGTCGCCGAGCACCGCCGGGCGCACCCGCGACAGCAGCATCCCGATCTCGTCCGGCTCGCACTCGATCGCGAGGCCGTCCGGCCCCTCGGCCAGCCGGCCCCGCTCCAGGTCGTAGCGGGCGAGCCGCACCTCGGCGCTGCCGGGCAGCGGCCGGCCCAGCGACCCCGGCTTCTTGCCGCTCAGGTTCACCAGCACCGACTCGCCCGCCGTGGACGCGTAGAACTCCAGCACCCGCGCGGGCGCGAACCGCTCCTCGACCCGCCGCCACAGGCCGCGCGGCATGCCCGAGCCGATGAACAGCCGGACGGCGTGGTGCCGCTCGGCCGGATCCGGCGGCGCGTTCACGAGGTCGCGCAGCAGCGTCCACGTGTACGACGCGACCGTCACCCCGTACCGGCGCGCCTCGTCCCAGAACGTCGCGGGATCGTAGCCGCCCGCCAGCGCGAGCCGCGCGCCGCCCGCGACGGCGCCGCCGAGGCTCATCAGCAGCGCCGACGGGTGCTGGATCGGGGTGATGCTGTACACGGTGTCGGACGGCGACAGCGCGGCCGACGAGGCCGTGCCGAACGCCGACAGCGCCCACCGCCGGTTCGTGATCCGGCTGGCCCGCAGGTGCTCCCCGTCCCCGCTGAACACCACGAACGCGAGGTCGCCGGCCCGTCCGGGATTCGGCCGGTACCAGGCGGGCGGCTTCATCGCCGCGACGTCGATGCGCTCCATGTCCGGCAGGACGTCGCGGCCCTCCCCGCGCGCGCCGCCGAGCAGGTGCGCCGGGACGCCCAGCTCCGCCGCACGCGCCGCGTGCTCCGGGTCGGCGATCACCCGGGTGACGTTCCCGAGCCGCGCCTCCGCCGCCGGGTCCCCGTCCGGGCGCAGCAGCACCGCGACCGCGCCCAGCCGCGACAGCGCCGCCACCAGCGCCAGCGCCGACGGCCGCGTCCCCATCAGCACGCCGACCGCGTCGCCCTGCCGCACCCCGATGTGGATCAGCCCGCGCACCACGGCGTCCACCCGCCGCTTGGCCGCCTCGTGCGTGTGCGCGCGTCCCTGGTAGACGAAGAAGACCTCGTCGGGCATCCGCGCGGCCTGCTCGTCCAGCAGCAGCCCCATCGACATGCGGGTGGCCGAGTGGATGCGCTCCAGCCGCGCGAGCCGCGGCAGGTTCTGCGCCGCCTCCCCCGCGAGCTGCCGGGTGCCGCTCGCCGCCCGCGACACCGCCCGGACCGCCGACGTCGCCGCGCTCGTCCCGACGCCCATCGCGAGCTGCAGCCCGTACCCGGCGAGGCCGCCCGGCGGGCGCGACGCGCGGACCTCCTCGTCGCCCGTCACGGGCACGACGGTCTCCGGCAGGTCGCCCGTCCCGTCCCGCCACCGCGCCCACGCGGCGACCGCGGGCCACGTCTGCTCGGTCGCGACCGTCCCGACCACCAGGCCGAAGTGCCCCGCGCGCAGGGACGTCTCGTACACGCGGGCGCGCGGCGCGGCCTTCCGGATGCCGCGCACCATCGGCGGCGCGGCGATCTCGTCGACCTCGCCGACGAACGTCAGCACCGGGCACGTGATGTCGGCGAGCGTGACGAGCCGGTCCCCGACGACGAACCCGCCGGTCAGCATCCGGTTGTGCTGGATGAACTGCCGCAGGAACTCCGCCAGCGCGGGCCCGGGCCACGACACCCAGCCCTCCCGCTCCAGGAACCGCCGCTGCCGCTCCCGGGGCGCCAGCCGCTCCCGGTCGTGCAGCTGCAGGATGAACTCGGCGCGCGACCGCACCGACTTCACCGGGCTGAGCAGCTGGAACCCGAGCCGCGTCACCCACCCGGGCACGGCGAACTCGCCCAGTACCCAGTCGGGGACCCGCTCCAGGCCCTCGACCGCCACCCGGCTCGGCACCCCGAACGGCAGCCCGACGCTCGTGTCGGCCGGGCTGCCGAACGTGACCACCGACGCGACGCCCGCGCTGCGCCGGTACGCCGCCGCCTGGTAGACGAACATGCCGCCCTGCGAGTACCCCGCCAGGTGCACGTCCCGTCCGGTGGCCTCCCGGACCCGGTCGACGGCGTCGCTCACCGCGAGGACGTGGTCGGTGACCGTCCGCTCCAGCCCGCCCGGCTCCCGCTCCGGCGCGCCGAAGTCGACGACCCACGGGTCGGCGCCGAGCCGGCGCAGGACGCCCACCGCGCTCGACCGCGACGAGACGTCGTACACCTCCGCGGTGATCATCAGCGGCGGGACGAGCAGCACCGCCGGGCCGCCCACCGCGTCCGGGAAGTAGTGCCGCAGCCGGTACACCCGCTGCTCGGTCACCACCTCGCACGGGGAGGCGTCCTCATCGGTGTCGAACCCGCCGAAGCGGGCGACCTCCAGGGCGTTCTGCGCGGTGGACCCCAACCGGCGCAGCATTCCGGACACAGACGGCATCGTCGACCTTTCACAGCGTCAACGACATGTTGTCCGTTCTCGCCGCGTTTATCAATCGATCAGGCGGGCGCCCTCCATCTGACCCGCCTGGAAGCGTTCGAACATGTAGCGGCGGCGCGGCTTGCCGCTGGACGTGCGCTGGATCAGCCCGCCGCCGACCACGATCGTCAGCTCCACGTCGTCGCCGAGGCGGCGCCGCAGCATCTCCCGGACGTCCGGCGCCCACGACTCGTCCTGCGTCTCGGCGAACAGGGCGATGCCCTTGCGCCCGGCGCCGGGCACCCCGACCGCCACGATGCGGCCCTTGCCGAGGCCCGTGCTCTCGGCGATCTTCGCCTCGAGGTCCTCGACGTAGACCGAACGGCCCCGCACCTTGATGCTGTCGCCCATCCGGCCGAGGACGAACAGCTGCCCCTCGTGGAAGAACCCGGCGTCCCCGGTGAACACCCGGCCGCCCGAGAACCGCGTCGACTTCGCCTCCGCGCCCGCGTAGTACCCCGGGCACGCCGACGCGCCGCCGACGACGATCTCGCCGAGCAGCCCCTCACCGAGCTCGCGGCCCGCGTCGTCCACGATCGCGACCGGGACGTCGTCCTCCGGCGTGCCGCAGCCGACGACCCAGCCGGCCTTCGCGCCGAGCGACTCCGGGCCGAGCGGGTGCTGCTCCAGGATCCGGACGGGCTCGCCGAACGACAGCGCGTCCGGGTCGGGCCGCACCGCCAGCGGGGGGCGCCACACGTTGTCCATCGTGACGAGCAGCGTCGTCTCGGCCATCCCGTACGCGGGCCGGAACGCCGACCGGGAGAACCCGAACGGCTCCACGAGCTGCGCGAACACCTCCAGCGCGTGCGGGTCGATCGGCTCCGCGCCGATCAGCGCCATCTTCCAGCCGGACAGGTCGAGCCCTTCGAGCTGCTCCGGCTTCACCCGGCGCGCGCAGTACGCGTACGCGAACGGCGGCGCCGCCGTGTGCGCGGCCTCCGCGAAGCAGCGGATCCAGCGCGCGGGGTCGCGGATGAAGTGGTCGGGCCGCATCAGCCGCAGCATCCCCTGCCGCGCGATCGGCGTCAGGAACGTCCCGATGAGCCCCATGTCGTGGTAGAGCGGCAGCCAGGACGCGACGACGTCGTCGTCCTCGAACCCGGCCGTCCGCGCGATCAGGTCGCTGTTGGCCTCGAGGTTGTCCCAGGTGACCATCACGCCGCGCGGCGAGCCGCTCGACCCGGACGTGAACTGCAGCAGCGCCAGCTCCCCGGCGGGCTGCACCGCGACGTCGTCGCCCTGCCGGGGCCGCCACGGCGTCCCCTCGATCCCCGCGTCGGCCATCGCGCGTCCCGCGTAGTCCGCGAGGTCGTCGGACGCCACCACCAGCACGGGGCGCGCCTGCCGCAGGATCGCCGCGACGTGCGCCACGTAGTCGTCGCCGTCCTGGAACAGCGGCGGGGTGATGAGGCACACGGTGGCCCCGGCCGCCCACACCCCGTAGTAGGTCTCGACGCAGGTGAAGTCGGTGGGCAGGATCAAGCACACCACGTCGCCGGGCCGCACGCCCTCCTCGATCAGCGCCCCGGCGGTGCGCCGCGCGGCGGCCGCCAGCGCGCCGTAGTCGCGGAAGTCCCACCCGCCGTCGTCGGTCGCCAGGTGAACGCCGCGTCCGGGGTTCGGCTTGTCCAGCCAAGCGCGCAGCGCAGATGCCATCGTGTCCCTTTCGACATGCCGAGATCGGTCACCCACGTGACTCGTGGGTAACTTCACCAGCGCCCGGCAGTCCGCGTCAACCGGGAGGAATCACTAAAAAGACCGCCCGGTCATTTGGCGGCGGCGACCTTCCGCGCCCGCAGCCGCGCGACCCCGCGCCAGCCGAGCATCGTCGCCCCGAGGAAGATCAGCGACACGATCACGAAGGCGAGCGCCGTCCCCTGCCCGGACACCGCCCGCAGCAGCATCCCGACGGCGACCGTCGACGCCCACACGACCACCCCGGCGGGCACGACCGCCTCGGGCCGCCGCCACACCCGCCCGATCGCCCATCCGGCCGCGCCGCCGACGACGAACGGCCAGAGCGTCGTGGCGAACCCGCTCAGCCCGCCGGACCCGTCATGCTCGGCCCGCCCGATCACCACGAAGGCCACCACGCAGACGACGTCCGCGAGACCGGCCAGAACACTGCGCTGCATGCCCATCACGCTATCCGGCCGACCACCGTGGTCGAGGCCCCACCGGAGCACGGCTCCGAGGGCGGGCCGTCCTCGCTCGGGGCGGAAAGCAGAAGGTCCTCCGGCCGTCTGGCCGGAGGACCTTCTCTTGGTAGCGGGGGCAGGATTTGAACCTGCGACCTCTGGGTTATGAGCCCAGCGAGCTACCGAACTGCTCCACCCCGCGTCGCGTTGATGTCTTAACTCTATGGGGGGGCCGGTGGCTTGCGCAAATTGATTAAGGACGTGGCGTTGCGGCGGCGTTAACGGGGGCCTGCAAGGCGGCCGTGAGCATGGCGGTGAGGTCGGCGACGAAGGCGTCGTGCCCGAGGAGGGAGCCGTCGTCGCCGCGGACGGCGCGGTCGGCGAGGGCGGTCGTGAGGAAGCCGATGACGTTCGCGATCCGTTCGAGGGCGAGGGGTTCGGGGAGGGCTGCGCGGCACGCGGCCTCGAGGAGGTCGAGCTGGCGGGCCAGCCTCGTGCCGTGCAGGAGGGCGGGGAGGCTGTGGTCGCGGACGCCCGCGCGGCTCGCGAGCTGGGCGATGACGCGCAGGAAGTCGCGGCCGTGGTCGGTGCGGAGCTCGTCGGCGGTGGGCCCGACGACGGCGGCGACGATGCCGGGGAGGTCGGCGGGGTCGAGGTCGGTGGCGCGGGCGGGCTCCATCCGCTCGACGCCGGCGCGCAGGATCGCCTCGAGGAGCCCGGCGCGGGAGCCGAAGTGGTAGGTGATCGCGGAGTCGTTGCCCTGCCCGGCGAGGGCGACGATGTCGCGGGTGCGGGCGGCGTCGATGCCGTCGGCGGCGAAGCGCCGGGCGCCGGCGCGCAGCAGTCGGTCGCGGGTGGCCCTTGCGTCTCTCGGCACGCGGATGATACTAACAGGAGGCGTTAATAACGGCGGTCGTTACAACCTCGGGAGGGCCGCGATGGCGGACGTCTACGACCCGTTCGATCCCGCGTTCCAGGCCGACCCCTATCCCGCGTACCGGCGGCTCCGCGACGACGAGCCCGTCCACCGGCACGCCGATCCCCCGTTCTGGACGCTCTCGCGGTTCGACGACGTCTGGGACGCGACGCGGGACCCGCGGACGTTCTCGTCCGCGCAGGGCCTCACGTTCTACCCCGACGAGATCGGCACGCTCGGCCTCGCGCCGACGATCGTGATGCTCGACCCGCCCCGCCACACGGCGCTGCGGCGGCTGGTCGCGCACGGGTTCACGCCGCGCCGGACGGCCGCGCTCGAAGGGACGCTCCGGGAGTTCGTCCGGGCGCGCATCGCGGACATGGAACGCAAGGCCGCCGACGGCGCGACCCCCGACCTGCACCGCGACTTCTCCTCGCCGCTCCCCACGTTCGCGCTCGCGCACCTGCTGGGCGTCCCGGAGGCCGACCGGGCGCGGTTCGACCCGTGGGTGCGGGCGCTGACGACGCTGCAGGACGACGGGTTCGCGCTGACGTCCACGGCCGGGGACGCGGTGAACGCGGTCGCGGAGATGTTCGCGTACTTCTCCGACGTGATCGCGGCCCGCCGCGCGGCGCCGTCCGACGACCTGATCAGCGCGCTCACGGCCGCCGAGGTGGACGGCGAGCGGCTGACCGACTGGGACGTCCTCGGCTTCTGCTTCGTGATGGTCGCGGGCGGCAACGACACGACCGGGAACCTGATCTCGCACGGGGTGGCGCTGCTGGACGGCGACCACGCGCAGCGGGAGCGGCTCGCGGCGGACCCGGCGCTGATCCCGAACGCGCTGCTGGAGTTCCTGCGCCTCGAAGGCTCCGTGCAGGCCCTCGGCCGGACGACGACGCGTCCGGTGACGCTGCACGGCACGGAGATCCCGGCGGGCGAGAAGGTGATGATGCTGTTCGGGGCGGCGAACCGGGACGAGCGCGAGTTCGGGCCGTCCGCGGACCGGCTCGACGTGACCCGGGAGATCCCCCGCCACCTGGGCTTCTCCAGCGGCGTCCACTTCTGCATCGGCTCCCACCTGGCGAAACTGCAGGCCAGGGTGGCGCTGGAGGAGCTGCTCGCGGCCCACCCGCACGTCGGCGTCGACCTGGAGAACGCGGAACGGATCGCGTCGCCGTTCACCCGCGGCTGGGTGTCGCTCCCGGCGACGGGCGTCGGCTGACCGGCGTCCGGTCCGGGAGGCGGGTCAGGAGGCGGGCTCCTGGTACTGGCAGCTCACACTGGCGAACTGCCCCTCGGACGAGCGCCGCTGCACCACCTCGCCGTCCACGCCGATGGCGCACCGAAGCGTCCCGGACCCCGCCCCGCCGTTCGCGCTGACGCCGAGGATGACGAAGCTCTCGACCTCGTACTTCCCGGTCCACGGCAGCTTCACCGTCCGCGTGGACGTGCCGCCGTCCGGGTGGAAGACCTGCACCTGGGCCTCCGGCAGGCTCCCCGTCACCGTGTAGACGATCTTGCGGACGGCCGGCGCGGTCGGGGACGCCGAGGCCGGTCCGGGCGTCGTGGGCGTCGTGGACGGCGGCCGGACGTCCGCGGCGGTCGCCCGCCGGTCCGGTGCGCGGTCGACGATGACGAAGGCGGCGACGCCGAGCAGGACGGCCGCGACCGCGAGCACCGCGCACACCGCGACGATCGCCCGCGCGGACGGCCCGCCCCCGCCGTGCGGGCGCACCGGGGGCGGCGGGAGCGTCGCTGGCGGGAAGCCCGGCGGCGGCCCGGCGGGCGGGGGCGCGACGGGCGGCGGCGCGACGGGCGGGGGCGGGGCGCCCAGCCGGCCCGTCTCGCGCAGGAGGGACGCGACGGCCTCGGCGCTCGCGGGACGCTCGTCCACCGCCTTGGCCAGGAGGTCCCGGACGAGCCGCTCCAGCCGCGGCGGCACGTCCGGACGGGCGGCCGAGACCGGCGGCGGGACCTCGTTCAGGTGCGCGTACATCAGCCGGGGCAGCCCGGAGGCGGCGCGGAACGGCGGGGCGCCGGTGAGGAGTTCGTGGAGGACGCAGCCGAGGGCGTACAGGTCCGACCGGGCGTCGGCGGCTCCGCCGCTGAACTGCTCGGGCGCCATGTAGAGGGGCGTGCCGACGGTCCCGCCGTCCCGGGTGAGGCGGGTGGCGGCGTCGGCGAGGCCCGCGATGCCGAAGTCGCACAGCTTGAGGCGTCCGCCGGGGAGGACGAACAGGTTCGCGGGCTTGATGTCGCGGTGCACGATGCCGCGCGCGTGGGCGGCGGCGAGGGCGTCCGCGAGCTGGACGCCGAAGCCGACGGCCTCCGCCACCGGCAGGCCGGACGGGTGCCGGCGCACGACCGCCCGCAGGTCCTCGCCCTCGAGGAGCTCCATCACCAGGTACGCGAGGCCGCCGGTGCGGCCGACGTCGAACACGACCGTGATGCCGGGATGCTGGAGCGCGGCGGCGGCCTCGGCCTCCCGCTCGAACCGCTCCATCGCGCCCGGGACGTCCGCCAGCTCGGCGGGCAGCACCTTCACCGCGACCGGGCGGCGCAGCCGCAGGTCGACCGCGCGCCAGACCTCGCCCATGCCGCCGCGGCCCAGCACGCCCTCCAGGCGGTACCGGCCGTCGAGTTCGGTCCCGGCGGCGAGGCCCGGCCCGTCCGTCACGCCCGCCCCCGCACGGCCCTCGGCCGGTCGGCCCTCGGCCGGTCGGGCGTCGGCGAACGGTCGGCGCGGCGACATGTCGTGAACACGACCAAAGATTACAACCTGCACGAATTCGTTCTGCTGGATCGAGCACGACGCCCGCGACCGGGGGCCTCGGGGGCCCCCGGTCGCGGGCGTCGGGCACGGGCGTCGCGCGGGCGCGTCAGCCCATGTGCGGGTAGCGGTAGTCCGTCGGCGGGACGAACGTCTCCTTGATCGAGCGCGGGGACGTCCACCGCAGCAGGTTGAACACCGACCCGGCCTTGTCGTTCGTGCCGGACGCCCGCGCGCCGCCGAACGGCTGCTGGCCGACGACCGCGCCGGTGGGCTTGTCGTTGACGTAGAAGTTGCCCGCGGCGAACCGCAGCACCTCGGCAGTGTGCGCGACGGCGGCCCGGTCGGTCGCGATGACGGCGCCGGTCAGGGCATAGTCCGACACCGACTCCATCTGCGCGAGCATCTCGTCGTACCGGTCGTCCTCGTACACCAGGACGCCCAGGACCGGCCCGAAGTACTCGGTGCGGAAGATCTCGTTCTCGGGGTCGTCCGACACGAGCACGGTCGGGCGCACGAAGTACCCGACGGAGTCGTCGTAGGTCCCGCCCGCGACGATCTCGACCGTCGGGTCGTCCTCGGCCCGGTCGATCGCGGCCTTGTTCTTCGCGAACGCCCGCTCGTCGATGACGGCGCCCATGAAGTTCGACAGGTCGGTGACGTCGCCCATCGTCAGCCCGTCGACCTCCTCGGCGAGCCGCTCGCGGAACCCGCTCTCCCAGATCGACCGGGGGACGTACGCGCGCGACGCCGCCGAGCACTTCTGCCCCTGGTACTCGAACGCGCCCCGCACGAGCGCCGTCCTGAGGACGTCCGGGTCGGCGGACGGGTGCGCGACGACGAAGTCCTTGCCGCCCGTCTCACCGACGAGCCGCGGGTAGGACCGGTACTTGTCGATGTTCGCGCCGACCGTCTTCCACAGGTGCTTGAACGTCGCCGTCGAGCCGGTGAAGTGGATCCCGGCCAGCTCGGGGTGCTCCAGCGCGACGTCGGAAACCTCGATCCCGTCGCCGGTCACCAGGTTGATGACGCCCGGCGGCAGCCCGGCCTCCTCCAGGAGCCGCATGGTGAGGACGGCCGCGTACGTCTGGGTCGGGGACGGCTTCCAGACCACCACGTTCCCCATCATCGCGGGCGCGGTCGGCAGGTTCGCCGCGATCGCCGTGAAGTTGAACGGGGTGATCGCGTAGACGAAGCCCTCCAGCGGACGCAGGTCCGACCGGTTCCACACGCCCGGAGAGCTGATCGGCTGCTCGGCGATGAGGTTCCGCGCGAAGTGGACGTTGAACCGCCAGAAGTCCGCCAGCTCGCACGGGCTGTCGATCTCGCCCTGCTGGACGGTCTTGGACTGCCCGAGCATCGTCGCGGCGAGGATCGTCTCCCGCCACGGGCCCGACAGCAGGTCGGCGGCCCGCAGGAAGATCGCGGCGCGGTCGTCGAACGACATCGCGCGCCACGCCGGCGCGGCGTCCAGCGCCGCGGCGATCGCGTCCCGCGCGTCGTCCCGCGTGGCCGTGCCGTACGTCCCGAGCACCGCCGCGTGCCGGTGCGGCTGCACGACGGCGACCTTCGGGCCGGCGCCGAGCCGCCGCTCGCCGCCGATCGTCATCGGCAGGTCCACCGGCGCGGCGCCGCCGAGCTCGGCGAGCTTCGCCTCCAGCCGGGCCCGCTCGGCGCTGCCGGGGGCGTAACCCCGCACCGGCTCGTTCACCGGCGTCGGGACGTTGGTGACGGCGTCCATGAATGTGCCTCCTGGTCAGCGTGAGACGAACGAACGGAGAAAGAAGACGAGGTTGGCGGGACGCTCGGCCAGGCGCCGCATGAAGTAGCCGTACCAGTCGGCGCCGTACGGCACGTAGACCCGCATCGTGTGGTCCTCGGCCAGCCGGCGCTGCTCACCGGCGCGGATGCCGTAGAGCATCTGGAACTCGTACGAGTCGGGCTTGCGGTCGTTCTCGGCGGCCAGCGCCAGCGCGATGTCGATCATCCGCGGGTCGTGGCTGCCCACCATCGGGCGTCCGTCGCCCGCCATCAGCAGCTTCAGGCCCCGCACGTAGGCGCGGTCGACCTCGTGCCTGCCCTGGTACGCGACCGACGACGGCTCGGCGTAGGCGCCCTTGACGAGCCGCACCCGCGACCCCTCCCCCACGAGGTCGCGCAGGTCGCCCTCGGTCCGCCGCAGCATCGACTGGATCGCGACGCCGACCCACGGGAAGTCGGCCCGCAGCTCCCGCAGCACGCCGAGGGTCGAGTCGACCGTCGTGTGGTCCTCCATGTCGAGCGTGACCGTCATCCCGGCCCGCCCCGCCGCGGCACAGATCGTCCGCGCGTTGTCCAGCGCCAGCCGGTCGTCCAGCGCCTGCCCCAGCGCCGACAGCTTCAGCGACGCGTCCGCCCCCGGCGCGGACTCCCCCAGCGCCTCGAACAGCGCCAGGTACGCGTCCCGCGTCGCCTCCGCCTGCGCCCGGTCGAGCGTGTCCTCGCCCAGGTGGTCGAGCGTGACCTGCAGGCCGTCCCGGTTCAGCTCCCGCACCGCCCGCACGGCCGCGGCGAGATCCTCGCCCGCCACGAACCGGTCGACGACGCCCCGCGTGACGGGTACGGCGGTCACGAGACCGCGCGCACGCTTACTGCGCGCGGCCGCCAGAAGGAGCGGACTCAACATCAGGGCCTCCGAACTGCGATGGACACTCCGAACGTAAACCGGCCCTGCCCGACCGCGTATAGTCAGATGCCACTTTCGGAAGCCGAACTCTTCATACAAATGTCACAGGAGCCATGGACCTTCAAGAGATCGTCGAACTGTCCGCGGACCTGCTCGGCGCGCCCGCCACCCTGGAGGACCGCGACTTCCACCTCGTCGCCTACGCCGCGCACGGCGACACGATCGACCCCATCCGGATGGAGTCGATCCTGCACCGCCGCGCCACCGAGGCCGTCCGGACCCGCTTCGAACGGCACGGCATCGCCCGCGCCACCGGCCCCGTTCGCATCCCCGCCGACGCCGCCCTCGGCCAGCTCGGCCGCCTCTGCCTGCCCGTCCGCTGGAACGACGTCACCTACGGCTACCTGTGGCTCCTCGACGACGAGGAGAAGATCAGCGCCGCCGAGGCCGCCCGCGCCATGCCGCTCTGCGAACGCGCCGGGCTCCTCATGGCCCGCCGCGCCCGCGAACGCGACGACCTCGGCTGGCGCGTCGCCGACCTGCTGTCCTCGCAGCCCGACGTCCGCGCCCAGGCCGCGGCCGAACTCGCCGAGTCCGCCGCCCCCGAACCGCCCCTCGCCGTCGCCGTCCTGCGCACCGACGCGCCCGTCCCGCTGAACCCCTGGATGCTCCCGCACTCCGTGCTGCCCACGCTCTGGCAGCGCGACCACGTCCTGCTGATCCCGTCCGGCGTCGCGCCCCGCCCCGTCATCGACCGCGCCCGCCGGCTCCTCGAGGAGCGGGGCGCGCCCGTCCGCGCGGGCCTGCACACCGGATCGTCCGCCCTCGACGCCGTCCACGAGGGCTGGCTCCGCGCCCGCGTCGCCGCACGCGTCGCGGCCCCCGGCGAGACCCGCACCTGGACGTCCCTCGGCGCCCTGCGGCTCCTCCGCACCGCCCCCGACGACGCGCTCGCCGAGGCCGTCCGCGTCCCCGGCACCCTGCACGACCACCCCGACCTCGAGGCGACCGCCCGCACCTACCTCGACCACGCGGGCAACGTCCAGGCCACCGCCCGCGCGCTGAACGTCCACCGGCAGACGCTCTACCACCGGCTGCGGCGCATCGAGGAACTGACGTCCCTATCCCTCGCCGACGGCCAGGACCGCCTCACCCTCCACCTGTCCCTGACCCTGGCCCCCCACCTGGACTACTCCTGAGCCAGGGACGCGTGCGCCGCGCGCAGTTCGCGCTTGAGGATCTTCCCGCTCGGGTTCTTCGGCAGCGCCTCGGCGATCACCACGTACTTCGGCCGCTTGTAGGGCGCGAGCCGCTCCCGGGCGTGCGCGTTCACGTCGTCGGCACCGAGGGACGCCCCCGCCTTCGGCACCACCACCGCCGTGACGGCCTCGATCCAATGCGGGTGACTGATCCCGAACACCGCCACCTCGGCGACGCCCTCCAGCTCGTAGATCGCCTCCTCGACCTCGCGGCTCGCGACGTTCTCGCCACCGGTCTTGATCATGTCCTTCTTCCGGTCGACCACCGACAGGTAGCCGTCCGCGGTCATGATCCCGAGGTCGCCCGAGTGGAACCACCCGCCGCGGAACGCCTCGGCGGTCTTCTCCTCGTCGCGGTAGTAGCCCAGCGCCGCATGCGGGCTGCGGTGGACGATCTCGCCGATCTCCCCCGGGGCCACCGGGTTCCCGTCGTCGTCCACCAGCATCGTCTCGACGTTGATCGCCGCGCGCCCGGCGCTCCCCGCCCGCTCCAACTGCTCGTCCGGCCGCAGGATCGTGGCGAGCGGCGCCATCTCGGTCTGCCCGTAGAAGTTCCACAGCCGCACGTCCGGCAGCCGCCGCTGCAGCTCCCGGAGAACCTCCACGGGCATCGGCGACGCACCGTAGTAGCCCTTCCGCAGGCTCGACAGGTCACGGGTGTCGAAGTCGGGGTGCCGCAGCAGCGAGATCCACACGGTCGGCGGGCAGAACAGCTTCGTGACCTTCTCCCGCTCGATCGTCTCCAGCAGCAGCGCGGGATCGGGCCCCGGCAGGATGATGCTCGTCGCCCCCAGGTACACGTCGACGCTGAAGAAGCAGTCGAGCTGCGCGCAGTGGTACATCGGCAGCGCGTGCACCTCGACGTCGTCGTCGCTCATCTCCCCGTCGACGATGCAGCTCACGTACTGGCTGATCAGCGACCGGCTCGTCAGCATGACGCCCTTCGGCCGCGACTCCGTGCCCGACGTGTACATCAGCCGCAGCGGATCGTCGTCCTCCACCAGCACGTCCGGCGCCTCGTCGGGGCCCTCCGCGGCCCACCCGTCGACGTCCTCCCACCCGTCCACCGGCGCGCCGATCACCCCGCGGACCCCGCCCTCGACCCCCGCGATCGCGAGCGCCTTTTCGGCCGCGGGCACCAGCACGTCCTCGGCGACGATCCCGGACGCCCCGGAATGCCCGACGATGTAGCCGATCTCGTCCGCGTTGAGCATGAAGTTCACCGGGACGAGCACCACACCGAGCCTCGCCGTCGCGAACGCCAGCACCGCGTACTGCCTGCAGTTGTGACTCACCAGCGCGAGCCGGTCACCCTTCCCGAACCCCCGCGCGGCGAGCGCGTGCGCCGTCCGGTTCACCGCCGCGTCGAACTCCGCGAACGTCCACCGCACGTCCCCGTCGACGATCGCCGCCTTCCCGGGGCGCCGCCGAGCCGTCCGATGCAGCAGATCACCGTACGAGTGCTGCCGGGCACGAGCGACCGATCCGGACATGGGCGCCTCCACGAAACCGCTGCTTAGGCCCATTTTCGGCCATTTCGGCGATCATAACCACGCCCCCCGGACGGCCACCAGGGTCAGCCGTCGACCATCCGCTCCATCACCTCGACGGGCAGGGCCGGGTTCGCGGCGGCCGAGGCCGCGGTGCCGGGTTCGTCCAGGAGCACGAGAAGCCGACCGAGCGGCAGCCGGGGTGAACGGGCCATCGCACGCCGCACCCGCATGTCGTCATCGTGACTGAGCCGCTCGACGACCTCCGGCGAGGCGTCGGGGTCCATGGCGACGAAACTCCGCAACCGCGCGTCCGGCGAGTCGGCGAAATACCGCAAGGCGACCCGAGGGAAATTCGGATGCCGCGGCATGTCGTCGACCGTGTAACTCTCGTATTCGAGAACCGACCAGAGCAGGAGCGAACCGGGCGGGTCCGGATGGTTCTCGGCGAGGAACAACCGGACGAGCGGATCCTCGTCGTCCGCGAGCCGCGCGACGACATCGTCCGGAAGGTGCGGGCAGCAGGCGGCACTGCGCCGCAGCGCCGGGTGAGCGGACGCCGCACATTCCCGCATGGCCCGAACGTCGTCGCACAAAGCCCGCACCCAATCCAGCGGACGGAATCGCGCGTTCGGGTCGTCGTGGTAGTCGATCGCCGCGCGCTCCCGTTCGGTGAGGCCCGGACGTCGGGAAACCGCCAGCCGCACGGCCGGGTCGGAGTCGACGGCGAGTTCGTCCACGAGGTCGGCCGGAAGACTCGCGTTCGCCGCGGCGGCAGCACGTTTCCGTGCGTCGCCGTCCCGGACGAGGCTCTCGGCGAGCGAACGAGGCAGTATGTCCGCAGCCTTATGGGCCTCCGCCCGCACATTTTCATCGGGGTCGTTGAGGAGCGCGTCCCTGACCTCGCCGGCGAGGAGTTCCCAACGGAACGTGAGCCGGCTCCGCACACTGGGGTTCGGGTCGCCGGCCAGCCGGGCACGAACATGCTCGGGCGTGAAGGGCTGGATGGCGACCTCTTCACGGATCCTGACGTCCGGATCGGCGGCGAGCTTCTCGTAAGCGTGGACGGTCAACGGCAGCCGCTCGGCCGTCCACCCCCCGCGGAAACCGCATTGCTCCACCAAATTGCCGCGCACTCCCGGATCGGGGTCGTCGGCGAGCCGGGATCGTCGTTCAGGCCCGAGTGAGAGATTGAACGTCAGCGCTTTCCGCAAGGACCGGTCCGCATGACCGAGGATCGCATCCAACAACGCGTCCGGCATGTCCACTCGACTGCACAGTGCGACTTGGACGTCCTGGATTCCCGAATCCAGGAGCCTCAAAAGTAGCTTCGCCGGAGCCCTCGGATTCCGCGCCAGCCCCACCAACCGTTCCGCAACCAAGTCACCCGCCACAACCACGATCGTAAAACCGACGAGGAAAAGGGGGTCTAGGGGCGAAGCCCCAGGGGTGGGCGGGCGGGGGAGGCTGGTGGCACGGGGGGTTCGGGGGGTCGCCCCCCGGCAAAACGCGAAGAATCCCCTGGGAGCAGGCGCCAGCCTGCGACCAGGGGATTCCCGATTCGTAGCGGGGGCAGGATTTGAACCTGCGACCTCTGGGTTATGAGCCCAGCGAGCTACCGAACTGCTCCACCCCGCGTCGTTCACCCGTGTTGGCGTGATGTCTTAACTCTATGGGGGTGGGGGGGCTTGTGCAAATTGGTTTCAGCCGGTGGTGCAGGAGGGGACGGTGCCCTTGCCGGTGGTGAGGGCGTCGAGGGCCTGGCGGGCGCTCTTGAGGGTGTCGGCGCGGACGAGGCGGAGGCCGTCGGGGCGGGCCTGGGCGGCGGCGGCGCAGTTGCCCTTGGGGGTGAGGAAGACGGTGGCGCCGGCGTTGCGGGCGGCGATCATCTTCTGTTCGATGCCGCCGATGGGGCCGACCTGGCCGTCGGGGGTGATGGTGCCGGTGCCGGCGATGAACTTGCCGCCGGTGAGGGCGCCGGGGGTGAGCTTGTCGATGATGGCGAGGGAGAAGATGAGGCCGGCGGAGGGGCCGCCGATGTCGCCGATGCTGATGTCGATCTCGAAGGGGAACTTGTAGTCGCCGGCGAGGACGACGCCGACGATGGCGCCGCCGTCGGGGCCCTTCGCGGTGGTGATCCGCTGGTCGGCGTTCTTGCCGTCGCGGCGGACGGTGAGGGTGACGGTCTCGCCGGGCCGCACGCCGTTCATGACGTCGCTGACCTGCTGCACCTTGGTGACGGCGGTGCCGTTGACGGCGGTGATCTCGTCGCCGGCCTTGAGCTTGCCGTCGGCGGGCTGGCCTTTCTGGACGCTGTCGACGACGACGCGGGTGCCGACGGGGATGTCGAGTTCGTGCAGGGCGGCGGCTTCGGCGTCCTGCTGGGAGTCGCGCATCTGCCGGGTGTTCTGCTCGTCGACCTCTTCCGGCGACTCGTCCTCGGGGAAGATCGTCTCCTCGGGGACGACGGCGGTGTCGCCGTCGAGCCAGCCGCGGAGGGCGGTGAGGAGGTCGATGCGGCCGCCGGGGCCGCCGCGGTAGGTGACGGTGGTGAAGTTGAGGTGGCCTTCGGTGGGGTAGGTCTGCCGCCCGTCGATGGCGATGAGGGATTCGCCCTTGGCGTTGTCGGCGAGGGTGTTCTGCGTCGGTCCCGGCATCAGCGTGACGTACGGGACGGGCATGAGGGAGCCGACGAGGGCCAGCACCAGGACGAGCACGCTCGCGACGGTGAGCGTGGCGGCACGACGAGACATGGTCGGAACTCTATGCGGCACGGCGGTGTCAGCAGGCCCCGACCCATTCGTCGCCTCCGTCGGCGAACGTCTGGTGCTTCCAGATGGGGACCTGCGCCTTGAGGTCGTCGATGAGGCGGCGGCACGCCTCGAACGCCTCGGCGCGGTGCGGGCAGGACGCGGCGACGACGACGGCGAGGTCGCCGATCTCGAGGTCGCCGACGCGGTGGACGGCGGCGAGGGCGCGGACGGGGAAGTCGGCGGCGACCTTCTCCATGACGGCGCGCAGTTCGCGTTCGACGGTGGGGTGGGCGCTGTAGGCGAGGGCGCTGACGGCGCGCGCGTGGTCGTGGTCGCGGACGGTGCCGACGAACAGGGCGGTGCCGCCGGCGGCGGGATCTCCGACGGCGCCGAAGACCTCGTCGACGGACAGTGGCGTCTCGCGGACGCCGATGAGCCGGATGACGTCGGGTGCTTCGGCGCTGTCGTCGTTCACGTCTCGCACATTACCTTCAGGACGGATCTTCGGGTTCGTCCGGTTCGAAGGTGCCGGCGAGCGCTTCGGCTAGCGCGGGGACGAGGTCGGGCCCGGCGAGGACCTCGTCGTCGGCGTCGTGGCGGCGGAGCCGGAGGGCGGAGTGCCGGGCGCCGTCCCGGAGCACGCCGACGATCATGCGGACGTCCTCGCGCTGCGGGTGCTGCGCGGCGAACGCGGCGGCTTCGTCCTCGTCGTCGGGGATGTCGTCCTCGACTTCGGGGGGCAGGACGACGCGTTCGATGACGAGGGCGCAGCCGTCGACGGCGTCGGGCCAGGCGATGGCGGCGAGGGCGTCCTCGACGGCGGCTTGTTCGGGGAGGGCGGGCTGTTCGAGGGCGGCGAGCGTGTCGGCGTCGGCGGGGAGGCCGAGCTGGTCGGCGAGCTCGGGTTCGGCGGCGCGCAGTTCGGCGCTGCGGACGAGGGCGTAGAGGCGGGGCGCGGCGTCCCATCCTTCCTGTGCTGTATGGCGTTCGAGGTCCAGGACGACTTCTTCCAGAAGGCTCACGGGCCCATCTTTCCCCCAATCGGTCCGGGGACATGCGGGAACCGTCCCTAAACAGAATGCGGAAGAGGGTCTTGGACCCGCTTCCTGGCGCTGCGCGCGTCCCGAACGGTGTTGGATGCGCTGGTCGCCCGCGTTCTGGTACCCGTCCGGCGGGGTGCAGCGCGTGCACGGTCCGGGCCGGGGTGGCGGGGTCCCTCACGTCCTGGGGTGTCCGGTGGGGCCTGGACGGTCCGATGCCCCGCACGATCGCTCCGGTCGTGCGGGGGCGGTGCCGTCCGTCGCCGGATCGGATGCCCCAGGGCGCGTCGCCCGATCGCGATGCTCGCCGCATCGTGCCGGGAAACCTCACGATCAGGGGTGCACAGCGGCTTCTGCCAGTGCTGGGCACCCCATTTGCTGGTGTATGCGGGGTCGACGGCAACGATCGCCAGCCCCTGCTCGGCCGCCATCGACACCAGGCGGGCCTTCAGCTTTCCGGTGGGAAAGCCGGAGATCAACTGCCGGAACCGTTTACGGCGCCCGTGCTTCTCACGGGTCTTCTCGGCCGTGAAGTCCAGATCCTCGATCGCGATCGCGGCCACACCACGGGATGCGGCCCAGTGCAGCAGACGGGTGACGGCGTGCCGGATCTGCGCGTCACGGTGAGAGGCGGTACCGGTCAGGTCATACCCGAACCGCATGGGGTCCCCGACCGGGTTGCCGTGCCGGTCCAGACACCACGCGGCCAGGTGGTCGGCATTGGCGTCCACCCCGACCACACCCCGCGCGCACGCCGCCCGCAGGGGCATGGTGGGGACGGTGCGGCGCTGCCAGGACGCGGTCAGGTACCAGCGGTCGCGTTCGGGGTCGTGGTGGATGCCGTAGGCCACCGCCCGGCCAGCCTCGACCCGGTCGGCCCACTCGGCCCCCTGATGCTGGAACGCGACGCGGCCGGACAGGACGTACCGGCCGTATGGCGCGTTCGCCAAATGGGTCAGCGGGGCGGGGAATCGGATCGACACCCGGCCGTCGGGGGTGACGCGGATGGTCTCGTTGCCGTATCGCTTCCCGCTCTCGCCGTCTGCGGCCAAGAATGACCGTCCGGCCTCCCATCGTTCACGCCACTGCGCTTCGGTGAGCCCGGCGTGGTCCAGATGGTGGCGGGCGCGGGCAAGCCTCTTGCCGCCGCGCACCACCTGCACCACCCCGGCGTCCCGGTCGGCCCTGGCGGTCACGAGCCGGTCTTTCAGGACACCCAGGCGGCGGGACTTGGCGAACCATTCCCGCCGGGACCGGTACCCGCCCGGCGCACGCCCGGTGCCCTTGGCGCCGATCGGCGGGGACAGCCGATGTTCCAGCGTCCGCACTCCCGCTTCCAAGCCCTCGATGTGGGCGTGCTGGGCGCGGCGGGCCAGCGCCCACTGGTCATGGGTGGCCTTGGTGATCGACCCGGCCCACCGCGCCGACGACTCCCCGGTCAACTCCCGCTTGCGCGCCGCCCACTTGCCCGCGTCATGCTCCAGACCGTCGCGACACCGCGCCCTCAGGTCCCGGGCGGCCAACGACCCCAGATGTGCCCCTACGAGCCGCAGCACCCGCTCGTCCTCAGCAGTGAGGCCCTTGAGGCGGTCGCGCACCGCCACCCCGGACGCGCCCGCCACAACGAACGACGCCGCGATCACACGCACCCCGCCGACCATGGCGCGCGCCTTGCGATCTGGTGAGCCGTGGCGAGTCGGCGTCTCAACAACCTCGCCATCGGCGGCACGTGACACAATGAATACTTTAAGTGACAATATTAGAACATGCAATCGATTTTTGTCGCTCACGCCATGTGACTACGCGTCATCACGGGCATCCCCGGCTGCCCGTACGCTCAGGGACACCCTCCTGCCATCAGACCAAACCCCCGTTCCAGTCGGTAAGTTGCTTACACAGCACCGGCGGGCGGCCGGTGGGCGCGATCTCGATCGGAGTGGGGCCTTGACCTTCCGGACTCCCGGCCTCGGACGCCGAGCCGGCGGTGGGCGGACGCGGCTGTTGCTGCCTGTGCTGGTGGCGCTCGCGGTGTTGCTGGTGGCCTTCGTGGTCTTCACCGCTTTCTATACGGACCTGCTGTGGTATCGGTCGATCGGTTTCGAGACGGTCTTCACGACGCAGTTGCAGGCGCGGGCCGTCCTGTTCTTCGGGGCGGGTCTGCTGATGGCGCTCCTGGTGGGCGCGAACGTCCTGGTGGCCTACCGGCTGCGGCCCGCGTACCGGCCGCTGTCGGTGGAGCAGCAGGGGCTGGAGCGGTACCGGGCGGTGATCGATCCGCGGCGGCGGCTGATCGCCGTCACGATGCTGGGGCTGCTGGGCGTGTTCACGGGCGCGTCGGTGTCGGGGCAGTGGCCGACGTGGCTGGCGTTCATCAACCGGACGTCGTTCGGCGTCGAGGACCCGCAGTTCCACAAGGACGTCTCGTTCTACGTCTTCACGTACCCGTTCATCCGGCTGCTGCTGGGCGTGGTGTTCGCGACGATCATCCTGTCGATCCTCGCCGCGGTGATGGTGCACTACCTGTACGGGGGGCTGCGGCTGCAGGGGCCGGGCGACAAGGCGAGCCCGCCCGCGCGGGCGCACCTGTCGGTGCTCGTGGGGCTGTTCGTCCTGCTGAAGGCCGTCGCGTACTGGTACGACCGGTACGGGCTCGTCCATTCGGAGCGGGGGGTGACGACGGGCGCGTCGTATACGGACGTGAACGCGTTGATGCCCGCGAAGACGATCCTGGCGGTCATCGCGGTGCTGTGCGCGATCATGTTCTTCAGCAACCTGCTGCGCCGCGGGATGATGCTGCCGGGCGTGGGCTTCACGCTGCTGGTGCTGTCGGCGATCCTGCTGGGCGGGATGTACCCGCTGCTGATCCAGCAGTTCCAGGTGAAGCCGGACGAGCTGGCGAAGGAACGCCAGTTCATCGAGCGCAACATCAAGGCGACGCGTCAGGCCTTCGGGGTGGAGGGCGCGCAGCTCATCTCGTACGGCTCGCAGCCGAAGACCGATCAGGCGACGATGCGCGCGGAGGCGGAGAAGCTGGGCGGCGCCCGCATCCTGGACCCGAACGTCGTGGGCGAGACGTTCAAGCAGCAGCAGCGCATCCGGCCGTTCTACAACTTCCCCGACATCCTCGACGTGGACCGGTACGAGATCGACGGCGAGATGGTCGACACGGTGGTCGCGCTCCGCGAGCTGTCGGGTGCGCCGGAGGGCCAGCACAGCTGGATCAAGGACCGGATGGTCTACACGCACGGCTACGGGTTCGTGTCGGCGTACGCGGACCGGCTCGCCGGGGGCGGGGTGCCGGACTACATCACCCGTGACATGCCCGTCTCTGCGAACCAGCGGATCAACGTGACGCGGCCGGAGATCTACTTCGGGGAGCGGACGCCGGCGTACTCGGTGGTCGGCGGGAACGGCCAGGAGGAGCTGAACTACCCCGACAACAGCGAGAACGGCCAGCAGACGAGCAACTACGACGGTGACGGCGGCGTCTCGATCGACTCGTTCTTCCACAAGCTGCTGTACGCGACGAAGTTCCAGGACAAGAACCTGCTGCTGTCGGGCGCGATCAACGACGAGGCGAAGATCCTCTACGACCGGTCGCCGCTGGAGCGCGTCCAGAAGGCCGCGCCGTGGCTGAAGCTGGACGGCGACCCGTACCCGTCGGTGGTGAACGGACGGATCGTCTGGATCGTCGACGGCTACACGGCGTCGAACAGCTACCCGTACTCGGAGGAGATCAGCCTCGGCGAGGCGACCCGGGACACCATCACCGACACCCGGTCGGCGGTGGCGCGGCAGGCGGACGACCACGTCAACTACATGCGCAACTCGGTCAAGGCCACGGTGGACGCCTACGACGGCTCGGTGCGCCTGTACCAGTGGGACGACAAGGACCCGATCCTCAAGACGTGGATGAAGGTCTTCGACGGGACCGTCCAGGCCCGCTCGCAGATCCCTCCGGAGCTCGAGAAGCACTTCCGCTACCCGCAGGACCTGTTCAAGGTGCAGCGGACGATCCTCGCGAAGTACCACGTGACCGACCCGGCCGCCTTCTACAGCGGCGAGGGTTTCTGGGAGGTCCCCGAGGACCCGAGCGCCAAGGGCAAGCGGCAGCCGCCCTACTACCAGAGCCTGCGGATGCCGGGGCAGGACCAGGAGTCGTTCTCGCTGACGACGGTGTTCAACCCGCGCGACAACCAGCAGCTCGCGGCGTTCATGGCGGTGGGCTCCACTCCCGGGCGCGACTACGGGAAGATCAGCGTCCTGCAGATGCCGCGGAACGCGCAGCCGCCGGGTCTCAGCCAGGTGCAGAACGAGTTCGAGACCGACCCTCGGGTCAAGGAGGATCTGAACGCGCTGCGGCTCGGTCAGACCGACACCATCGGCGGCAACCTCCTGACGATCCCGTTCAGCGGCGGGCTGCTGTACGTGGAGCCGATGTACGCGATCCAGGAGAGCGCCAAGCAGCCGTATCCCGTCCTCGGCGCGGTCCTGGCCAGGTACGGCAACACGATCGTCCTGGCGAACACGCTGGAGGAGGCGCTGAACCAGATCGTCGGGGGCAGTCCCGCGCCGGCCGATGAAGGGGACGGCGAGAAGCCGGCGGACGGCGATGCCGGGGCCGGGGGCGCCCTGACCCCGGAGGCGCAGCAGGCGATCAACGATCTGAAGAAGGCCGTCACCGACTACGAGGACGCGCAGAAGAACCTCGACTACGACAAGATGGGCCAGGCCTGGGAGGCGATCAAGAAGGCGCGGGACGCGCTGGCCACCGCCCAGCAGGCCAAGCCGGAGTCGTAGCCGGGGCCGCGAGGACGATCGAGGGCCGCCGCCCGCACCCGGGCGGCGGCCCTCGCCGTGTCGCGGGCGGTCAGACCCGGCGGCGCTTGCGGGCGCGGCGGATCGCGGCGGCGGCGCCGATCGCGGCGACGGTGGCGCCCGCGGCGGTCGCGGCGGCGGCCTCCCGGCCGCCGACGCGGCGGCCGACGACCGCGTGCCGTCCGGCGATCTCGTCCATCAGCCCGCGCAGGGCGGCGGCGTTGTCGTACATGGGTTTCCAGCCGGCGGCGCGCAGCCGGGCGCAGTCGACGACCCACGGGTAGGCGACGTAGCGCAGCTCGGTGGCGGGCGCGGGGGTCATGCCGAGCCGGTGCAGCCGCTGCGCCGTCCCGAAGGTGAGGGCGGCGGGCAGTTCGAAGCCGCGCTTGCCGGTGATCTCGGCGACCTCGTCGGGGCCGATCCAGCCCTCGCAGCCGACGGCGACCGGGCCGGGGACGTGCTCGGTGACGATCAGGTCGAGGGCGGACGCGAGGTCCTCGATGTGGCAGAACTGCCAGCCGGGGGTGCTGCCCTTGACCGACAGCAGCCGCGGCGCCTCGAAGTGGCGGGTGACGAGGGTGTCGACGCCGGGCCCGACGAGCGCGGCCGGACGGACGACGGTGATCTCGAGCCCGGGGTGGGTGAGCGGCGCGGTGGCGGCCAGTTCCTCGATCTCCAGGTGGTCGCCGGCGATGCCGGTGTCGGCCTCGGCGAGCAGCGGCGCGTCCTCGGGGAGCGGGACGTCGTTGCCGGGTTCGGCGCCGTACACCATGGCGCTGGTGACGAGGACGACCCGGCGGACGCGCGCGGCGGCCGCGGCGGTCACGACGGTCTGCGCGCCCCGCACGTTGTGGGTGCGGCGTTCCCGCTGGTCGATCTCGGGCGACTGCTCGACGTCGAGGTGGACGATCACGTCGACGTCCGACAGCCGCCCCGACAGCAGCGGGTCGCGGACGTCCATGACGCGCCATGTGACGCCGGGCACGTCCCCGCGCTGCCCGTCGATGGCCACGACCTTGCGGATCTCCTCGCGCTCGGCGAGCCGGGCGGCCAGCAGCCGCCCCGCCCCGGTGGCCGCGCCGGTGACCGCGACGACCGGGCCCTTGCTACGCCGAGGGCGAACCTTGCCCGTTGCCACGGAGGTGCCCCCTTCCTTTTGTTCGCGACCTTGCCGGGACCGGCTAACGTTGCGGATATGAGCCCATCATGCATCCCAGGGGCGAACCGATATGAGTGACACTCCCTTCGGCTTCAACCGTCCCGGTGACGGAGACGACGACCGGCCCCAGGATCCATTCAAGGCCATGGGCGGCGACATGGCGCAGTTCGCCGACATGCTGCACCGGTTCGCCGACATGATCGGCGGCCAGGGCGCGGCCGGTGCGGGCGGCCCGGGCGGCGGCCCCCTGAACTGGGATCTGGCCAAGAACATCGCCCGGCACGCGGTGGCCGAGAAGGGCGACCCGTCGATCGTGGACGCCGAGCGGCGCCAGGTCGAGGAGGCGCTGCGGCTGGCCGAGCTGTGGCTCGACGAGGGCACGACGCTGCCCGCCGGCATCCGGACGCCGCAGGCGTGGAGCCGGTCGGAGTGGATCGAGCAGACGCTGCCGGTGTGGGCGAAGGTCTGCGACCCGATCGCGGCGCGCATGGTCGAGTCCATGGGCGGCGCGCTCGGCGGCGGCGAGATCCCCGCGGACGTCCAGGCGATGGCCGGGCCGCTGATCGGCATGGTCAAGCAGATGGCCGGTGCGATGGTCGGCGGGCAGGCCGGGCAGGCGCTCGGCGAGCTGGCCCGCGAGGTGACCGGTTCGGCGGACGTCGGGCTGCCGCTGGCGCCGGACGGCGTCGGGGCGCTGCTGCCCGCGGGCGTCGAGGCGTTCGGGTCGGGCCTGGAGGTGTCCGACGACGAGGTGCGGCTGTACCTGGCGCTGCGCGAGGCGGCCCACCAGCGGCTGTTCGCGCACGTCCCGTGGCTGCGGTCGCATCTGCTGGGCGCGGTCGAGGAGTACGCGCGCGGCATCACGGTCGACCTGTCGGGCATCGAGCAGGCCGTGCAGGGCCTCGACCTGAGCAACCCGCAGGCGATCCAGGACGCGCTGGGCGGCGAGATCTCGCTGCAGCCGGAGGAGTCGCCGCGGCAGAAGGCGGCGCTGGCGCGGCTGGAGACGACGCTGGCGCTGGTCGAGGGCTGGGTCGACACGGTCGTGAACCGGGCGGCGGACAACCGGCTGCCCGAGGCCGGGAAGCTGGCCGAGGCGGTGCGGCGGCGCCGCGCGACCGGCGGGCCGGCGGAGCGGACGTTCGCGACGCTGGTGGGGCTGGAGCTGCGGCCCCGGCGGCTGCGCGAGGCGGCGGCGCTGTGGCGGACGCTGACGGACGTGCGGGGCGTGGACGGCCGCGACGCAGTCTGGGACCACCCGGACCTGCTGCCGACCTCGGACGACCTGGACGACCCGGACGGGTTCGTGCACGGCCGCGAGGAGGGCCTGTCGGACCTGGACCTGTCGAAGCTGACCCGCGGCGAGGACGTCAAGGACACCGAGGACGCGCCCGAGGGCGAGGAAGTCAAGGACGCCAAGGGCGAGGACGCCAAGGGCGAGGACGACGGGCCGGACGAGGGGCCCGACGGCGACGCGGGGCCGCGGCGGTGAGCCGGCAGCGGCCGCACCGGGTGAGCGGCTGCCGGTACGAGCCGGGCTCGTCGACCAACGTGATCCGGCGGCGGGTCGCGCGGGCGAGCCTGTGCTGGCAGCGACCCATCGACCAGGAGCGACGGCGGCGCCATCTCGTCAACTCTCGGTATCCGCGCATCGGGCGCGCATGACGGACGACGCGGAACGCGTGCTCGCCACGGTGACGCTCGGCAAGGACGTGACCGACGTGCTGCGCCGCTGGCGCCCGCCGGACGACGCGCAGCGCGAGCTGGCGCTCGGCTTCCTGCGGCACCTGCGCGATCACACGCTGGACGGCCTGTGGCGCGAGTGCGCCGCCGGGCACATCACCGCGAGCACGCTCGTCCTGGACGCGACGCGCACCCGGGTGCTGCTGACCCTGCACTCGAAGATCAAGGCGTGGCTGCAGCTCGGCGGGCACCTGGAGCCGGGCGACGCGACGCTGGCGGACGCGGCGCTGCGGGAGGCGACGGAGGAGTCGGGCATCCCGGGCCTGCGGCTGCTGGGGCGCGGCCCCGTCCAGCTCGACCGGCACGCCGTGCGCTGCCATCCGCAGGGTTCGTGGCACCTGGACGTCCAGTACGCGGCGATCGCGCCGCCGGACGCGCGGCACGTGGCGAGCGACGAGTCCGACGATCTCGCGTGGTTCCCGGTGGACGCGCTGCCCGAGCCGACGGACGACGCGCTGCGCCGTCTCGTCGCGCGGGCCGTCCGGGCCTGACCGGGGCTCAGCCGCGCAGCGGGTGCCCCTCCAGCAGGGCCCGGGTGTTCTCCCAGCCCTCCAGCCCGGGGTCGAGGAACCGCAGGTCGGCGGTGGTGCGGATGCGGTGCCAGCCGGGTCCCTGCGGGACGAGCCCGGGGCGGGGCGCGGCGGCGCGGAGCCGGGCGAGCGCGTCGGGGGTGTCGAGGTCGACGTCGCCGAGGGCGGCGGCGAGCCAGCCGGGCAGCGGGAGCCGGGCGGCGAGCGCGACGAGCCCGTCCGGACGGGCGGCGCACGCGGCCGCCGGGGCCTGCCCGAGCGCCCGGAACAGTTTGCCGATCAGCAGCGGCGGCAGGTCGGGGGCGTCGCCCGCGACCAGCACGGCCTCCGCGGCGCCGGCGGCGTGCAGCGCGGCGAACGCGTCCGGCGGGGTCGCCGCGCGGACGATCAGCGTGCCGGGCCACGTGACGGCCTCGGCGTCCGGCTGGTCGGGCGGGTCCAGCACGAGGGCGGGCGCGACCAGGTCGAGGCCGGCGACGACCTCGCACGCGTCCTCGAGCAGCGCGAGCCGGAACGCCTCGGGGTCGACGCCGGGCGGGGCCGCGCCAGGACTGCTGCGGGCGTGCGACAGCACCGCGGCGTGGCGGGCCGAGCTCAACCGGCGACCCCGTACCGCTCGTCGCGGTGCAGGGCGTCGCCCCGGTGGGCGTCCTTGCCGATGTCGTCGCCGGGCGCGTCCGACTCCATGGGCAGGTGCGCCGCGGCGGCGACGCCCTCGAGGTAGCCGCGGGCGCGGTCGGCCTTCGGGTAGTTGCCGACCAGTTCCCAGAAGTCGGCGCCGTGGCCGGGGATCAGCAGGTGCGCCAGCTCGTGGACGAGGACGTAGTCGACGACCCAGCCGGGCATGCCGCGCAGCCGCGTGGAGAGCCGGATCGTCCCGTCGTCGGGGGTGCACGATCCCCAGCGGGTGCGCTGGTTGTCGACCCAGCGGACGCTCACGGGATCGGCACGGCCGTCCAGGTAACGGCGGGACAGTTCGCGGGCGCGGGACTCAAGGTCGGCGTCGCTGGGACGCCGCTTGCGTTCGCGCTCCTCCAGCCGTTCCAGGATGGTCGCGATCCACTGTTCCTCTTCGGCCTTGCTCAGCCTGGACGGAACCATCACCACCACCTTGTCCCCGTCGCGGTAGGCGGACACCGTCCGCCTGCGGCGGGAGCTGCGGCGGACCTCAACGTTTGGGGGCACGCCAGAACCGTACCCAAAAATTTGCGTCCGCCACAGGGGGTGTTTGACGTTTTCGCAGGTCAGACGCCATGTTTTAACTAGCCCATAGGCGTGCGCACACGTCCGCGCAACCTTGACGGGGCCGTTCGCGGCCGCTACGCCCCCCGATCCGTGGTATTGATCATTCGCCGGTGAAGCGCGGGGCGCGGCGTTCCCGCTGCGCGGTGAGGCCCTCGACCATGTCCGCGGTGGCCATCGTGACGGGCTGCGCGAGCGACTCCCAGCGCAGCGCGGACTCCATGTCGGGGTGGCCGCCTCCGGCCAGCGCGACCTTCGTGAGCCGGGTCGCGACGGGCGCCTGCGCGGCGACGCGTCCGGCGACCTCCAGCGCCTCCGCCAGCACCCGCTCCCGGGGGACGGCACGGTTCACCAGGCCGGACGCCTGGGCCTCGGCCCCGGTGAGGACGCGTCCCGCGAGCAGCATCTCGCGGGCGAGCGGCAGCCCGGCGACCTCGGGGAACAGCCAGGTGGCGGCCATGCCCGGGTGCAGGCCGAGGGCGGTGAACGGGGCGAGGAGCTTGGCGTCCTCGGCGGCGTACCGCAGGTCGCAGGCCAGCGCGAGGCACAGCCCGGCACCGACGGCGTGCCCGTTGACGGCGGCGATCGTCGGGACCTCCAGGTCCCGGACGGCGAGCCACGTCCGGTAGAACTCCAGCATCCGGTCGCGCAGCGCGGGGACGGCCACGGAGTTCGTGTCGGCGAGCCAGGAGAGATCGCCGCCGGAACTGAACGCGCCGCCCGCACCGGTGATCACGACACACCGCACGTCCTGATCGGCGCGCAGATCCGCGACGGCCTTTTTCCAGGCGGCGGTCATGTCATCGGCCATCGCATTGCGGCGGTCCGGGTCGTTCAGCGTGAGAACGGCGATTCCGTCCGGGCGGCGTTCGACGAGCAGCTCTTCGGGCACGGGACGCACCGTACCCTGCGGCCCGCGGGCGCCGCGCGGCGGGGCGCGAGGACGCGTGAGAAAGCGCACACTTACCACATTTCCCCTGGTCATGCGAGTGCGCCGTTTCCGGCCATGTCGATTGTTCATCCGGCACTGTGGCGGAAACGGCGGCCGATCGCGGAGAATGGCCGGGTGAGCGATCTTCCCCGCCGCGCGGTGACGCGGTCAGCAAAGCTGGCGTCCCTCCCCCTCGGCTTCGCGGGGCGTACCGCCCTGGGCGTGGGGAAGCGGACCTTCGGGCGGCCCGCCGAGGTCGTCGCGATGGAGATCCAGACGCGCACCGCCGAGCAGCTGTTCAAGGTGCTCGGTGAACTCAAGGGCGGAGCGATGAAGCTCGGCCAGATGCTGTCGATCTTCGAGGCGGCGCTGCCGCCGGAGATCGCCGGCCCGTACCGCGCCACCCTGACCAAGCTGCAGGAGGCCGCTCCCCCGCTGCCCGCCTCGGCCGTCCACAAGGTCCTCGCCCAGGCGCTCGGGGACGACTGGCGCGACTCGTTCGCCGAGTTCGACGACGAGCCCGCCGCCGCGGCGTCCATCGGGCAGGTGCACAAGGCCGTCTGGCACGACGGCCGCACGGTCGCCGTCAAGGTGCAGTACCCCGGCGCCGGCAAGGCCCTGATCAGCGACTTCAACCAGCTCGCCCGTGTCGGCCGGCTGTTCGGCGTGCTGATGCCCGGCCTCGACGTCAAGACGATGCTCGCGGAGCTGAAGGAGCGCGTCGCCGAGGAGCTCGACTACGAGATCGAGGCCGAGTCGCAGACGATCATCCGCGAGGCCTACCTCGACGACCCCGACTTCTACATCCCCGAGGTGATCGCCCAGTCCGGCGACGTCCTGGTCACCGAGTGGATCGACGGCACCCCGCTCTCGCAGATCATCAGCGAGGGCGACCAGGAGACCCGGAACCACGCCGCGCTCCTGTACTGCCGGTTCCTCCTGTCGGGCCCGAAGCGGTCCGAGCTCCTGCACGGCGACCCGCACCCGGGCAACTTCCGCCTGCTCGAGGACGGGCGCCTCGGCGTCATGGACTTCGGCGCCGTCGACCACATCCCGGGCGGGTTCCAGCAGCGCCTCGGCCTCCTGCTGCGCATCGGCACGATGGCCGACATCGACGAGGTCGAGGAGGCGCTGCGCCGCGAGGACTTCATCCGCGAGGGCGTCGACATCGACGCCGAGTCGCTGCAGGGCTTCCTCGCGCCGATCACCGAGCCGTTCGTCACCGAGACGTTCCGGTTCAACCGGGAGTGGCTGCGCGAGCAGGCCGCCCGCGTCACCGACCTGCGCCCGACGAACGTCGTCCGGCAGCTCAACCTCCCGCCCGAGTACGTGATCATCCACCGCGTCCTGTCGGCGGGCACGGGCGTGCTGTGCCAGCTCGACTGCGAGATCCCGGCCCGCGCCGAGTCGCTCAAGTGGATCCCCGGCTTCGCCGACGACGAGGACGGGGAACTCGTCACCGGCTGAGTGCGCATGGCAAGGCCCGGCCCTAGGCGGCCCGGCCGAGGAACGTGCGAAGGGCCCCGCACGCCGACACGGCGTGCGGGGCCCTTCTCGGTGGCGTCCGGCAGTGGGGGGCCGGACGCCTCCTGGCGGGTCCGCCGGGAGGCGCTCCGCTCTCGCGCCCGGAACAGGGCGCGGACGCGCGGCCGCCTGCGACCTCGCGGACCCCGGGTCAGGCCCGGCCGTGCCTCCGTGGACGGCCGCGCGGGCTCGCGTAGGGGTCGGGTGCCGCCGTCGGGGCGAGCAGGACGCGGCGGACGCGGGACGCGCGGATCTGCGCGTCCCGGCGGGCGCGGCGCAGGGCGCGCACCCGGACGGCCAGGTCGTCGGCGGCGATCGCGGTCGCCGGCTCGGGCTCGGTGCCGAGTCCTTCGGTCATCGTCGTCATCTCGTCCTCCCGGGAGTGAAATGCCTTCCCGGGTGTTATTTCCCCTTTGGGGCCTTTGTGTTTCCATTCGGCGGCGGAGGGCGCGTATCGATTCGGAAACGCGCCCTCCGCCGGCGGTCGGGTCCGGTGAGCGACCCCGGGCACATCACCCGCGGTCGCCGCGCCGATGCTCGTGTGAGCGGCTGCCGCCGTCCGTCCCTCAGACGGTCACGTCCTCCGGGCGCGGGTGCTTGCGCGGGCGGCCGCGGGGCCGCTTGCGGGGCACGATCACGCCGCGGACGAACAGTTCACCGCCCCAGACGCCCCAGGGCTCCTTCCGCTCGAGCGCCCCGGCGAGGCACTGCTTGCGGACGGGGCACTCCTGGCACAGCGCCTTGGCGAGCTCGACGTCGGCGGGGTCCTCGGCGAAGAACAGCTCCGGGTCGGTCCGGCACGGAAGCGTGAGGTCCTCCTCGCTCACTGCGAGAGCCCCCTGCATCACAGTCACCCTTGTTCCTCTCGTTGGATCTCAACGGGCGTGTCGGTGGGTTGTCTGGGCAAAAGAGAAGGCCGCGGATCCGGTGTCTGGATCCGCGGCCTGGGGGCTTGCCGGTGTCTTGCTAGACCGGTCGCCTCCAGGGGTACGGACCCGACACGCCGCCCATCAGGGTGGCGCCCTTGCGGGCCGTGGCCGAAGCCTGGATGGTCACGTCTCCGAGAAGGTGTTCGGAGACACTCCACCCCTGCTCGTCCTGGAATCGCTGCGCACGACGGACGCCGCGCAGATCACAGAGATCGCGCAGGTCACGCGGCTGCTCGCCGAGCTCGGCGCGAAGCCGGACGGCAGGGATCGCCTCGTTGCCGAGGATTGATCCGCTGATCGGCTCATGACCGCCGGTGCCGGCGGACGCGCCGCGCAGTCTGAACTTGCGCGGGACGTCGGCGGACACCGGGGAATAGGCGGTCGAGGAGCCGGGGCATGCGGCATTCCGGGACGGCATGTTCGAGAACATCGTGAAAATCACCGGACTGCACACCACCTCTCTGGCTCCTCGGGCCGGACCGGGCGGATCAAGATCCACCAGGCGGCCGCCTGATTGCTCGCGTACGAGACTACGGGGACATCGGCAAATCGAGCAAGATATTTTTGACCTGCGGTTTTGTGGGTCACTTCACCGCGATCAAGGGGAACCCGAGCCGTTCGGACGGCGTCGAACCTCTCGGGAGAGCCCTGCGGGACGATCAGTCCGAAACGCGGACGAGCCCCTCCTGCATCACCGACACCACCAGCTCCCCGGAACGGGTGAACACCTGCCCCCGGGCGAGCCCGCGCGCGCCCCCGGCGAACGGGGTGTCCTGGTAGTAGAGCAGCCAGTCGTCCGCGCGGAACGGGCGGTGGAACCACATCGCGTGGTCGAGGCTGGCGCCCATCGTCCGCTTGTCGCCCCACGCGAGACCGTGGTTGAGCAGGACGGTGTCGAGGAGCGTCATGTCGGACGCGTACGTCATCAGGCACACGTGCAGCAGCGGGTCGTCCGGGAGCTCCCCGTCGACCTTCAGCCACACCTTCGACTCCGGCGTGGCCAGCGCCGGGTCCTTGGCCGCCTCCCAGGTCAGCGGGGTGGCGTGCCGGATGTCGATGGGCCGCCGGTTCACGAACTCCTCGGCGCCGCGCCGTCCGAACAGGGGCGTCAGCCGGGTGAGGGAGTCGGGGAGGGTCTCCGGGTCGGGCGCGTCCGGCATCGGCGCCTGGTGCGCCGGGCCGTCCTCGACGATCTGGAACGACGCGGACAGCGTGAAGATCGCCTTGCCGTGCTGGACGGCCGTGACGCGGCGCGTGGTGAAGGACCGGCCGTCGCGCACCCGGTCGACCGTGTAGACGATCGGGACGAGCGGGTCGCCCGGCCGCAGGAAGTAGGCGTGCAGCGAGTGCACGGGGCGGTTGACCGGGACGGTGCGGCCGGCGGCGACGAGCGCCTGCCCGGCGACCTGCCCTCCGAAGACGCGTTGCCGCCGCTCGTCCGCCGTGCGGCCGCGGAAGATGTCGTTCTCGATCTGCTCGAGGTCCAGCAGGTCCAGCAGAGCCTTCAGAGTCTCCTTCACGCCCGCCAGTCTCCCCCATCCGGCCGTGTGACCGGCCTCTCACCCCGGGCGGGCCCGCCCCCGGGCGTCCCGAAAGGCCCGCTCAGACGCCGCAGAGGCCGAGGACGGCGTCGCCGTAGCGGTCGAGCTTGACCTTCCCCACACCCGGGATCCGGGCGAGCTCCTCCCGCGACTCGGGCCGGTGCTCGGCGATCGCCTGCAGGGTGGCGTCGGTGAACACGACGTACGCGGGGATCCGCTGCTCGGCCGACACCCCGGCGCGCCAGTCCTTGAGGGCGATGAGCAGCTCCTCGTTCAGCTCGGCCGGGCAGTCCTCGCAGCGGCCCAGCTTGCGCTCGACGGCCGCGGTCAGCGGACGTCCGCACACCCGGCACGGCTGCGGCCCCTTCGCCGGACGCCGCTTCACCGACCGGTCGAGACGGGCCGGGACGTGCGTCGCGGTCTTGCCGGTGAGGCCGTCCAGGAACCGGGACGGGCGCCGCGCCTGCGCCCCGCCCGGCGACCGCGACAGCGCCCACGACAGGTGCAGGTGGACGCGCGCCCGGGTGACGCCCACGTAGAGCAGCCGGCGCTCCTCCTCCACCTGGGCGGGCGTCTTGGCGTAGATGATCGGGACGGTGCCCTCGACGAGCCCCACGAGGAACACCGCGTCCCACTCCAGGCCCTTCGCGGCGTGCAGCGACGCGAGCGTGACGCCCTCCAGCGGCGGCGCGTGCTGCGCGGCGGCGCGCTCCTCCAGTTCGGCGACGAACTCGGGCAGGCCCGCCTGTGGATCGTCGGCGGCCATGTCCTCGGCGAGCTGCGCCAGCGCGGCGAGCGACTCCCACCGCGCGCGCGCCACCCCGGCCCCTTCGGGTGGACGGTCGGAGAACCCCGCGCCCGACAGCACGTGCCGCACCGTCCGGATCAGCCCGGTGCCGTCGGTCTCGGCGTCGGCGCCCGCGCGGGCCGCGCCCCGCAGCCGCACGACCGCCTCGCGCACCTCGGGCCGTTCGAAGAACCGTTCCGCGCCCCGCAGGACGTACGGGACGTTCGCGGCGGCGAGCGCCGACTCGTACGTCTCCGACTGCGCGTTCGTCCGGAACAGGATCGCGATCTCGCGCGCGGGGACGCCCTCGTCGACGAGTTTGCGGACGCGCCGCGCGGTGTCGTCGGCCTCGGCGATCTCGTCGTCGTACTCGTTGAACACCGGCGCGGGCCCGTCCGGGCGCTGCGCCACCAGCTCCAGCGCGTGCCCGGACGCGGGCGCCCGCCCCAGCAGCCCGTTCGCCAGCCCCACCACCTGCGGCGTCGACCGGTAGTCGCGGACGAGCCGGACGACCTTCGCGCCGGGGTGGTCGGCGGTGAAGTTCAGCAGGTGGGCGGCGCTCGCGCCGGTGAACGAGTAGATCGTCTGGTTGGGGTCGCCGACGACGCAGATGTCGTCGCGGTCGCCGAGCCAGGTGTCGAGCAGCATCTTCTGCAGCGGGTTGACGTCCTGGAACTCGTCGACGACGAAGTACCGGTACTGGTCGCGGACCTGCCTGGCGACCTCGTGGTGCTCGGTCAGCACGGCGGCGGTCAGCTCGAGCATCCCCTCGAAGTCGAGCAGGTTGCGCTGCCGCCGCAGCTCCTCGTACATCGCGTACGTCCGGGCCACGTCGGCGATCTCGACGGACGGCCGCCGCGCCGCCCGCGCGGCCGCCGCCGCGTAGTCCTCGGGGCGGTTCTGCGTGACCTTCGCCCACTCGATCTCGCCCGCGACGTCCCGTAGCTCGCCGCCGCCCAGCGACACGCCGATCTCGCGCGCCGCGTCCGCGACCACCCGGATCTTGGACTCCAGGATCTTCGGCGGCTCGCCCCCGACCACGCGCGGCCAGAAGTAGGTGAGCTGCCGCAGCGCCGCCGCGTGGAACGTGCGGGCCTGGACGCCCGGCGCGCCGAGCGCCCGCAGCCGCCCGCGCAGCTCCCCCGCCGCGCGGGTGGTGAACGTCACGGCCAGCACCCGCTGCGGCGCCACCACCCCGGTCCGCACCGCGTACGCGATGCGGTGCGTGATCGCCCGCGTCTTGCCCGTCCCGGCCCCCGCCAGGACGCACACCGGCCCCCGTACCGCCTCCGCGACGGCCCGCTGCTCGGGATCGAGTCCCTCCAGCACCGACTCCAACGACATCCCCCCATGTTCGCAGCAGTCACCGACCGGGTCGGCCCGCCTCACGAATTGTGGACGACCGATGTCCGCACGGAATGCGAATCGGGCATCTAGTGTTCTTCCGTACGCGCGATCACGCGCGACCGTACGAACGACGAGGGAGGACGACGCACCGATGGCGACGCCCACCGCCGACCGGGCCGAGGTGCCCGCCGGGCAGCTCACCATGTACACGACGACCTGGTGCGGCTTCTGCCGGCGCCTCAAGAGCCAGCTCGCCCGGGACGGGATCGAGATGGTCGAGATCGACATCGAGCGCGACCCGAAGGCCGCCGAGTTCGTGATGAGCGTGAACGGCGGGAATCAGACCGTGCCGACCGTCGTCATCGGGGGCACCGACATCGTCCTGACGAACCCCAGCGCGAAGGAAGTCAAGCGCCACCTGGCGGAACTCGCCGCCGACGCCTGATCCCACCGCTCCCCGACGGCCCGCCGCGCCCACGCGGCGGGCCGTCGGCGTGGAGGGAGCCCGTTCAGAACGGGGGCATCTTGGGGAGGTCGCCGCCGTACCAGCGCATGATGAGCTGGGCGGCGATGGACAGGGGGCCGGGCGCGACGATGTCGCCCGCGTCGAGCGCGGCGCGCAGGTCGTCGCGGGTGTACCAGGCGGCGTCCAGGATCTCCTCCGGGTCGGGGCGCAGCGCGGTCTCGTCGGTCACGGCGGTGAAGCCGAGCATGAGGCTCTGCGGCATCGGCCACGGCTGGCTGCCCAGGTAGCGGACGTCCCGGACGTGCAGGCCGACCTCCTCGTGGACCTCGCGGGCGACGGCCTGTTCGAGGGACTCGCCGGGTTCGACGAACCCGGCGAGGATCGAGCGGCGGTCGGCGGGCCACTGGGGCCCGCGGGCGAGCAGGACGCGGTCGTCCGGATCGGTGACGAGCATGATCACCGCCGGGTCGACGCGCGGGAACTGCTGGGCGCCGTCCCGGGGGCAGACCCGGACGTGCCCGCCCTGCGTCACGCGGGTCTCGGCGCCGCAGCGGGGGCAGAACCGGTGCGTGGCGTGCCAGTGCGCGAGCGCGACGGCGTGGGTGAGCAGCCCGGAGTCGCGGTCGCCGAGGACCGCGCCGACGCGGCGCAGGCCGGCGCGTTCGGCGCCCTCGACGGCGACGTCTCCGGCGACCGCGAAGTAGGCGGTGCCGTCGGCGTCGACGCCGAGGAAGAGGCGGTCGCCGGCGGGGGCCTGGGCGGGCGGGACGAAGACGAGCGCGGGCGCGGGCTCGTGGACGACCGGGGCCCGGCCCTCGTGGACCGGCAGCACGCGGGTGCGCGGGTCGTCCCAGGCCGCGGCGAGCCAGGCGTCGTCGCCGCGCCGCTCGGCGGCCCGGTCCAGGGTGCCGCGCGCGAGCGCCAGCCATTCGAGCGGGCCGTCGGTCACCGTCATGTGTCTCCCCCCAGTTCGTGTCGCCGCGGGCGTGTCAGCGCAGGGCGGCGGCGAGTTCTTCCCACAGGTGCGCGGCGGTCTCGGCGCCCTTGAGCAGCAGCGGGATCTCGACCTTCTCGTTCGGCGCGTGGATGCGGTCGTCGTCCAGCCCGACCGCGACGAAGATCAGCGGCGCGTCGAGGACGTCGGCGAGGTCGGCTTCGGGGCCGCTGCCGCCCTCGCGGGTGAACAGCACCTCGCGGCCGAAGGCGCGCTCCATGGCGCGGCGGGCGGCGAGCACGCCGGGCGAGTCGATCGGCGAGAAGCAGGGCCGGACGCCGCCGCCGGGGATCCGGACCTCGGCCTCGACGCCGGGCGGGGTGCGCTCGGCGACCCAGGCGCGGAACGACTCCTGCACCTTGCCGGGGTCCTGGCCGGCGACGAGGCGGAACGAGATCTTGGCGTGCGCGTCGCGGGGGACGATCGTCTTGCCGCCGGCGCCGGTGTGCCCGCCCCACATGCCGTTGATCTCGGCGGTGGGGCGCGCCCAGATCCGTTCGAGGGTCGTGTAGCCCTTCTCGCCGTGCGGGGCGCGGCTGTTCCCGGCGGTGCGGAGCCATTCGGCCTCGTCGAACGGGAGTTTCGCGAACAGGGCGCGCTCGTCGGCGGTGAGCGGGACGACGTCGTCGTAGAAGCCGGGGAGGGTGACGCGCCCGTCGGCGTCGTGCAGGCCGGCGAGGAGCGCCGCCATCGCGTGCAGCGGGTTCGGGACGGCGCCGCCGAACGAGCCGGAGTGCAGGTCGGTGGCGGGGCCGCGGAGGGTGACCTCGGCCTCGGTGAGCCCGCGCATGCCGGTGCACATGGACGGGACGTCGGCGGCCCACATCGTCGTGTCGCTGATGACGATCGCGTCGCAGGCGAGCCGGTCGCGGCGGGCGCGCAGCAGGTCGGCGAAGTGCAGGGAGCCGGACTCCTCCTCGCCCTCGACCAGCAGCTTCACGGTGACGGGCGGGGCCTGCGCGCCGGTCGCGGCGAGCAGGGCGCGGAGCCCGAGGGTGTGGAAGAACACCTGGCCCTTGTCGTCGGACGCGCCGCGCCCGATCAGGCGGTCGCCGTCCTCGACGGGGGCGAACGGGTCGGTGTCCCATTCGCCGAGGGGTTCGACGGGCTGGACGTCGTGGTGCCCGTAGACGACGACGGACGGTGCGTCCGGGTCGGCGGCGGGCCATTCGGCGAACACGGCGGGCAGTCCGGGCGTGTCCCAGATCTCGACGGTGGGCCAGCCCTGGCCGCGCAGGTGGTCGGCGAGCCAGGCGGCGGACCGGCGGACGTCGCCGGCGTGGGCGGGGTCGCCGGAGACGGAGGGGATCGCCAGCCATTCCTTCAGGTCCGCGACGAACCGGTCGCGCTCGCCGCGGATGTATCCGACAACGTCGATGTTCTCGACTGCGTCGTTCACTTCCCATGCCCCTTTGCATGTCGTCGTACTGTCGTGCACAGTACGGGATCGCCGCACTCGCCCACGGGAGGGCCTCTTGATCCTCATCGATCCGCCGCTGTGGCCGGCGCGCGGCCGGGTGTGGTCGCACATGGTCAGCGACGTGTCGTACGCGGAGTTGCACGCGTTCGCCGAGGAACTCGGGATGCCGCCGCGCGCGTTCGACCGCGACCACTACGACGTCCCGTCCGAGTTGTACCAGGCGGCGGTCGCGCAGGGGGCGGTACCGGTGGGTTGCCAGGAGTTGCTGTCGCGTCTGACGCGTGCGGGGCTGCGGCGCCGGAAGGTCGTGCGGGAGTCGCTGCGCGCGCGCACGGCCGTGGCCGATGCGTCAGGTGTTCAGTAGGGCCAGTTCCGTCTGGATGTTGTGCCGGGCGGTCATCTCGAAGCGCGCGCGGGCCGGTGGCGTGTTGAACAGGGACGGCAGCGCGAGCAGGGAGCCGAGCACCTGCGCGCGTCCGGCCCGGTAGAGCTCGTCGGGGACGAACGCGTACTCCTCGCGGACGGCGGCGGCGTAGGCGGCGTACGCGTCGGGTTCGGCGCCGAGGATCGCGAGGTCGGCGTCGCACAGCACCTGGCCGTCGCGGTCGCCGGGGCCGGGCGCGTGCGCGGCGGTCAGCTCGACGAGCCGGACGACCTGCGCGACGTCGTCCGGGGACAGGTCGGTGTCGGTGAGCATGCGGTCGGCGAGGCGGGCGCTGCGCTCCTCGTTGTCGGCGCGCTCGGGGTCGTAGACGGCGTCGTGGAACCAGGCGGCGAGCCGCACGACGTCGGGGGACGCGGCGTGGTCGGCGAGTTCCTCGACGAGGTCGAGGACGGCGGCGAGGTGCTCGCGCGTGTGGTACCGGCGGTGCGGCTCGCCGTAGCGGGCGTCGAGCTCGGCGCCGATGTGGCGGGTGTGGGGCCCGGCCAGCGCGACCCACCGCTCGATGAGATCCATGTCTTCATCTTGGCGGATCAGGGGACGGTGGGAGACACGCGGTGCCATCGTTCTTGCCCGGGGGGTGTCGCGCCGCCACTATGGTTGGCGATCTAGAGTTAGGCAAGGCTTACCTCACTGGAAAGGGCCCCTCGTGGCCGCCTCCCTCTACCTGGTCGCCGGCAAGGCGACCGACTCGGTGACGCACGGGTTCCTGCCCGCCGCCGCGCGCCTGGGGCTGGACGTGGTCCTGCTCACCGACCGCCCCGCCGAGCACGCGGACGTCCCGCCGCCGGTCCGCGCGGTCGTCGAGTGCGACGTCTCCGACTTCCGCGACGTCATCGACCGGATCGACCGGATCGACCGGATCGACGGGACCGCCGCGCGCGGGAGGCCCGCCGGGATCTTCTCCAACAGCGACTTCCTCCAGGCACCGGCCGCCCTGGCCGCCGCGTACTTCGGGCTGCCCGGCAAGGACTGGCGGGCGGCCGCGCGGGCGAAGAACAAGGCGCTGGCCCGCCGCCACCTCGCGCGCCTCGACCCCGTCTTCTCCGCGGACGCCCGCGCCGTCCCGCCGGACGCGCCGTACCCGCTGGTCGTCAAGCCGCGCGAGGGCGTCGCCAGCGAGGACGTCTTCCTGGTGCGGGACGCGGACGAGCTGCGGGCCCGCGTCGCGGAGATCGGCGCGCGCCGCGCTGACCCGCTCGTCGCCGAGGAGTACCTGCCCGGGACGCTGCACACCCTGGAGACCCTCGGGGACGGGCACGAGGTGCGGGTGCTCGGGTCGTTCCGCACGGACGTGTCCCCGCCGCCGCACTTCGTCGAGGAGCGTCTCGAATGGGCGCCTCCCCCGCCGGAGACGCCGCAGGTCCTCGCGCAGCTGGAGGCGCTCGGCGCGGGGTTCGGCGCGTGCCACACCGAGTTCGTCGTCCACGCGGGCCGGGCGCGGATCATCGAGGTGAACTACCGGCTGATCGGCGACCACTGCGACTTCCTGCTCGCCGACCTGCTGGGCGTCCCCCTGCACGAGCAGATCCTGCGGGTGCACCTCGGGGAACGCCTGGCCCCGGCCGTCCCGCGCCCGCGCGGGCACGCCGTCGCCGAGCCGGTCATCGCCGACCGCGCCGGCCGGCTGACCGCCGCGCCCGGACCCGTCGAGCTGGACGACGGCGGCGTGCGGCTCGCGTACCGGCCGCAGCGCACCGTCGGCGACACGATCGCCCTCACCCGTACGAACCGGGACTACCTGGGCACCGTGCGCGCGATCGGGCCGGACCCGGACGGCGTCCGGGCGGCCCTCGCCCGCTTCCGCGCCGCCCGCGAGTGGACGATCGCGTGACCGAGGGCGACGCTGCGTCCATGGACTCCCCCGCCACCGGCCCCGCCGACCCCGCCCGCTCCGCCCGCACCGCCGCCCCCACCGACATCGAGGGGCCGCTCGCCGCGCGCGTCCTGGACGCCCTGCTGCGGGAGGACTACGCGGGCCTGCGGGGGCTCGTCCGGGAGGAGACCCTGCGGCTGCCGGGTCGTCCCGTACGGCTGGTGAAGGCGTGCCCCGCGTTCCTGTCGGACGTCGAAGTGGACCCGGCGCAGGGCCTGAACCTGGAGGACGTCTTCCGCGCCGTTCGGGTCCTCGCCGATCCCACGGACGACGTCACCGCGTTCGAGCGCGAATGCCGGGACGCCCTGGCCGCCGCCAAGCTGCACCTCGACGCGCGCCCCGCCGTGTACCGGCGCCTCGCCCGCATCCCGGACGACCTGCGCACCGGGCCGGGCACGTTCTACGAGACCCTCGCCGCGTACAACGGGCACCCGGTGCATCCGGCGGGCCTCGGCCGGGCGGGCCTGAGCCCGGCCGACCTGAGCCGGTACGCGCCCGAGTTCGGTCCCGTGTTCCCGCTGCGGTGGGCGTCCGTCCGCGGCGCGGTCCTCGCGGGCGACCCGCCGCCGTGGTGGCCCGCGCCGTCCGACGTCGGGCTGCCGCCCGGCGGCGCGCTGTTCCCCGTGCACCCGCTCGCCGTCCCGCACGTCCGCGAGCGGCCCGGCGCCGTCCTCGCACCGGACCCGTACCTGCGGGTCGGGCCGACGCTGTCGATGCGGACGGTCGCCGCGGCGCCGCTCGAGCACGTGAAGGTGCCGCTGCCGACGAGCACGCTCGGGCTGCGCAACCGCCGCACGATCGTGCCGGGCACGCTGCCGGACGGCGCGCTCGTCGAACGGATCCTGCGGCGCGTCCTCGACCGCGAACCGTCCCTGCCCGTCCTGCTGGCGGACGAGCAGACGTACGGGCACGCGCAGAACCCGCTGCTGGGCTACCTCGTCAGGCGATTCCCGCCCGAGACGGCGCGCGCGCACGTCGTTCCCGTCGCGGCGTTACTTGCCGAAGCACCCGAACACGGCCACGTCATCGAACGCTGGGACGTCGAATCCCTCTTCGCCTCCTACCTCGACGCCCTCTTCTCCTGGAACGTCACCCTGTTCCGCTACGGCATCGCCCTCGAAGCGCACCAGCAGAACGTGTCGCTCGTCTTGGGGGACGGCCCGCTGCGCCTCCTGCTCAAGGACAACGACGGCGCGCTCATCGACCCGGCCCGGCTCCGCGAGCGCCTCCCGCCGGTCCCGGACGCCGACCCGCGCGACCTCATCGACCGCCGCATGACGACCGGCGACCCGGACGCCCTCGCCCGCGTCTTCGTCACGATCACGCTGCACCTGTGCGCGGCGGCGCCCGCCGTCGGCCTCGCCGAGCGGGGCCTGCTCCCCTGGCGGACGGGACGCGCGCTCGTCCGCGACCGGCTCGCCGCGGCGCTCGGACCCGGCGACGCGTTCCTGCGCTCGCGCACCCTCGACGCCGCCGCGCTGCCGGGCAAGGCCATGGTCACCGCCGGAACCCTCGTCGCCAAGGCCAGGACCGGCTCCGCCGACATCAACAAGCACTACGGCCCGGCCGGGCCCAACTATCTACGGGACACCACGTGCTGCTGACCGACCCCGCCCTCTCGGCCGACGACGCCACCGCGACGGCACTGCTGAACTGCCTGATCCGGGAGGTGTGCGCGCCCGAGCAGCAGGTCCGCGCGGACGGCCGGCACCTCGTCGTCCGGCTGCCGCGGGTGGGCGTCGTCCTGCGCACCCGGCTGGCCCGGCCGCCCGCCGGCCCCACCTACCGGCTCGAACCGCCCTACGAGGAGCGGCGCGGCGACGCCTGGACGCCCGCGCCGTGGCACCGGCTCGCCGACCTCGTCGCCGGCGAGCTCGAACTCGCGACCGGGCGTGCGAACCCCGAGTTCCTCGCCCAGGTGGACGACAGCCGCACCGCCCTCGCCGCGATCATCGAGGCGCGCGAGGACTCCGCCGCGCGGGACGACCGGTACATCGCGTCCGAACAGTCGCTCGTCGCCGGGCACCGTTTCCACCCGTCCCCCAAGGCGCGGCAGGGCGCACCCGGCGACTGGCTCAAGTACGCGCCGGAGGCCCGCGCGCGCTTCCGGCCGCACTGGCTCGCCGTCCCCGAGGAACTCGTCGCCGAGGAGGGCGACCCGGACGCGTTCGCGACGCTGGAGAAGCACGGCCCGCCCCCGGGCCCCGGCCGCCGCCTGATCCCCGCGCACCCGTGGCAGCTCACCCTGCTCGCCGACCGCCTGCACCGCGCCTTCCAGACCGGACTGCTCACCGACCTGGGGCCGTCCGACACGGAAGCCGTCCCGACCTCGTCCGTCCGGACCGTTTACCTTCCGGACGCAGACGTCTTCTGCAAGTTCAGTCTCGACGTGCGCATCACCAACTGCGTGCGCAAGAACGCCTGGTACGAACTCTCGGGCGCGGTCGCACTGAACGACCTCCTGGCCCCGGTGTTCGCGTCCATGGGCGTGACCCTCCTGACGGAACCCGCCTACCGCACCGTCACGCTCGCGGACCGCCGCCTGTACGAAGGCTTGGGCGTGATCCTCCGCCAAGGCGTGAAGCACCTACCCGGTACACCGCTGCTCGCGGGCGCCCTGGCCGACCCCTACGGCACCCTCCTGCGCTCCTTCCCCGCCCTGTCGACCCCCGAGGGCGCCCTCGCCTGGTGGGACGCCTACGTGGCCGAGGTGGCGCCGCCCGTCCTCCGCGCGTACCTGGAGCACGGGATCGTCCTGGAACCCCACCTGCAGAACGTCTTGATCTGCGTCGACGCCGACGGGACGCCGGTCCGCGCCGCGTTCCGCGACCTTGAGGGCACCAAGCTCGTCCAGGGCCGCCGGGACCTCTCCCACCTCCCGCCCCGCGTCGCCGAGAGCATCACCTACGCGCCCGACCGGGGCTGGAACCGGGTCGTCTACTGCCTGCTGATCAACCACCTCACCGAGATCGCCGCCGCCGTCGCCGACCTGCACCCGGGCATCGACCTGTGGTCCGCCGCCCGGCGCCACTTCGCCGCGCACGACCACCACCCGCAGGTCCGCGCGCTCCTCGCCGGGGTGCCGCTGCCCGCGAAGGCGAACCTGCGCGCCCGCTGGTCCCGCACCGCCGATCGCGGCGCCACCTACGTCCCCGCACCCAACCCGCTGGCGAGGCCCCTGTGAAACTCGACGACGTCCCCGGCACCCTCCCCGCGTACGTCTACGACCTGCGCGGGCTGGCCGGACACGTCGCGTCCGTCCGCGCGGCGCTCGGCCCCACCGAGCTCTACTACGCCGCGAAGGCGAACCCGGACGCGGAGATCCTCCGCGCCGTCGCACCCCACGTGGACGGCATCGAAGTCGCGTCGGGCGGCGAGCTGACGCACGTCCGGGAGACGCTCCCGCACACCCCCCTCGCGTTCGGCGGCCCGGGGAAGACCGACGACGAACTGGCCCTCGCGCTCCGCCTCGGCGTGGACCGCGTCCACGTGGAGAGCCCCCGCGAACTGTCCCGCCTCGCCATGCTCGGATCGGCGGACGTCCTGCTGCGGGCGAACCTCCCGATCCACACGACGGACGCCGCCCTCCGCATGAGCGGCCCCTTCGGCATGGACGAGGACGCGCTCGCCGAGTGCGCCCGCCGCATCCGCTCGACGAACCTCACGCTGCGCGGCGTCCACGCCCATCTCGCCTCCGGCCTGGACGCCCCCGCGATGATCGACCTCGCGACCCGGATCGTCGACTGGGCGGTGCCGTTCCTCAAGGAGCACGGCGTGGACGACCCGGAGATCAACGTCGGCGGCGGCATGGCCGTCGACTACGCCGCCCCCGGCGCCCGCTTCGACTGGGAGACCTACGGCGCGGGCCTCCCGCCCGGCCACCGCCTCCGTGTCGAGCCCGGCCGCGCCCTCACCGCCTACCACGGCTGGTACGTCACGGACGTCCTCGACGTGAAGACGACGCGCGGCGAGACCTACGCCGTCCTGCGCGGCGGCACCCACCACCTGCGAACCCCCGTCACCAAGGGCCACGACCAGCCCTTCGACGTCCTGACCTCGCAGGACGCCCCGGCCACCCGCGCGACGCTCGTGGGCCAGCTCTGCACCCCGAAGGACGTCTTCGCGAGCGATGTCCCCGTCCCGCCCCTGACCCCGGGCGACATCGTCGCCTTCGCGATGGCCGGCGCCTACGCGTGGAACATCTCCCACCACGACTTCCTGATGCACCCGAACCCCACCTTCCACTACCTCCGCTGACCGTCGCGCCGGCCGTGTGCCGGACGGGCGAGTCCGCGCGCCCGCGGTGGGCGGGTCAGCAGGTCTCGGGGAGGTGGGCGGACGGGCCGTAGTTGATCTTCCAGTCGGCGTAGACGCCGGTCAGGCCGTCGGTGGTGCAGCGGAGGCCGATGCTGATCCAGCGGACCTCGCGGTCGGGGTGCAGCGAGAAGCCGACGGCGATCTCGAACTCGGCCTCGCCGCAGCCCGGGCACTCGCACATGTACAGTTCGGCCTCGTCCAGGTAGTCGGCCCCGTCGGCGATGTACGCCGACGTCCGGCACCGGGCGCAGGTGCGCCGGACGACGCCTTCATCGTCGTCCAGGCGCACCTCGAACGCGCGGTGGCCGCACTCGCCGCACACCGGCTGGACGACCTGATCGACGCGGTATCCCTCGGCCTCGAAGGCCCGGACGTACTCGGCGAGGCCCGCGAAGCCGTCCGTATGCGCGGGCTCGTACGCGGGCTCGTGGGCGGTCGTCATCGGGGGGTGCCGTACCAGCGCCATTCGGTGACGCGGGGGTGGCCGGGGAGGTCGGCGCGGCCGGTCGCCCAGAGGAGCGTCCGCCACGGGGGCGTGTCGCGCGGGGCGTCGGGGAACAGGCGGGCCAGCGTGCGGGCGCACACGTCGGCGGGCGGGTCGTACGGGATGTCCAGGCCCTCGATCAGGTCGTGGGTGTGGACGAGCGTCTCCACGACGCCCATCGCCGCGAAGCCCTCGGGGTCGGACGCGCCGTACACGTGGTACGCGCGGACGTGCGGCGGTGTGACGCGCACCTTCGCGACGAGCAGTGCGCTGCACGCCTCGAAGACCTGCAGGAGGCCGTCCGGTCCCGCGGCGGTGTCGGCGCGGAGGATGGTGGAGGGCGCGGCGGGCCTGCGGCCTTCGCGCGCGAACGGCACGTTGCCGTCCATGGGCGGCTGCGCGGGCGCCAGGTTCATGGCGTACAGCGTGAGCGCGTTGCACATGTGCTCGACGGTCTCCCAGCGGGTCCAGTCGAGCGAGGCGGGGTCGCCGTCCCAGGCGGAGGACGGCGCCGCGCGGAGGGCGTCGAGGGCGGTCCGGACGGCGGCGTCGAGGTCGTCCGGGGTGACGGGTTCGGTGTTCGCTGGCATCGACGCCACCCTAGCCTTTGCGCGCCGTTGAACATCTCGTCTAATGGGTATGGCGACCATCCCGACAAAGGAGAGATTTCGGTGCTCGAGCGGGTGCGTTCGTTCGCGAGCCAGGGAGTACGGGCGGCGCGCGCGGTCCGGGACGTCGGCGCGCTGCGCCCGGTCCGTCCGGACCGGGCGGTCCGGATGCCGCTGGCCTACCTGCGCTACGGACCCGTCCCGGCGACGATCGGGGCGATGTCGGCGCTGCGGTGGCCCGACCGGACGGCCATCGTGGACGAGCGCGGCACGCTCACCTACGCGGAGCTGGAGGGACGGGCGGCGGCGCTCGCCACGGCGCTGCGCGACCGGGTGCGGGACGACGACCGCATCGGAATCCTGTGCCGCAACCACCGGGGGTTCGTCGAGGCGGTGCTCGCGGCGACCAGGCTCGGCACCGACGTGGTCCTCCTGAACACCGACTTCTCCGCGAAGCAGCTCGCGGACGTCGCCGGGCGCGAGGGCGTCGGGCTGCTCGTCCACGACGAGGAGTTCGGGCCGGTCGTGGACGACGCCAGGTTCGGCGGCGCGCGGATCCTCGGCTGGACGGACGCGCCCGCCCTCGAGACGATCGACGCGCTGGTCGAGCAGACCGGCGCCGAGCCGCTGAAGCCCGCGCGGACCAGCAACGTGATCATCATGACGTCCGGGACCACCGGCACCCCGAAGGGCGCGCGGCACGAGATGTCGGTCGCGGCGCTGATCCCGGCCGCGCTGACACACCTGATGCGCGTCCCGGTCCGGTCGGGCGCCCCGATCGTGATCACTCCCCCGCTGTTCCACCTGCTCGGGTTCGCGTACTCGACGGTCGGGCTCGGCATGGGCATGCCGCTGGTGCTGTCGCGCCGCTTCGACGCCGCGAAGGCGCTGCGGCTCATCGCGGACACGGAGGCGGAGGCGCTCGTGGCCGTCCCGGTCATGCTCCAGCGCATCCTGGACGCCCCGGACGTCCCCACGCCGTCGCTGCGGGTGGTCGTGTGCGGCGGTTCGGCGCTGCACCCGCACGTGTCGGACGCGTTCATGGACCGGTTCGGCGACGTCCTCGTCAACGTGTACGGGGCGACCGAGATCGGCTGGGCGACGATCGCGACCCCGGACGACCTGCGGGCGGCGCCCGGCACGGTCGGGCGCCCGTCGCTGCGGCTGACGATCCGGATCCTCGGCGAGGACGGGCGCGAGCTGCCGCCCGGCGAGCCCGGCGAGATCTTCGTCGGCGGCGGGCTGCGGTTCGCCGGCTACACCGGGGGCGGCGGCAAGGAGGAGCGGGACGGCCTGACGAGCACCGGCGACCTCGGCCACTTCGACGACGCGGGACGGCTGTTCGTCGACGGGCGCGCCGACGACATGATCGTCTCGGGCGGGGAGAACGTGTTCCCCGGCGAGGTCGAGGCGCTGCTCGGCGGGCACCCGGACGTCGCGGACGCGTCGGTGACCGGGGTGGACGACGCCGAGTTCGGGCAGCGCCTCGCCGCGTACGTGGTGCGGGCGCCCGGCGCCGACATCGGCGCCGACGACCTCAAGGCGTACGTCAAGGAGCACCTCGCGCGCTACAAGGTGCCCCGGGACGTCCACTTCGTCGACGAACTGCCCCGCACCAGCACCGGAAAGGTCAAGGCGAAGGCGCTGCACGCGTGACGGAGATTCACCGAACAGGCCCTGGCAGAAAACGCACGGTTCCGATCTAATCGGGAGATCGTCCGTAGTTGACTGCGAAATCGAGAATAACGAGAGACGGGGCTGCGGTGGACGCTTTGCGACCTGGGGATCCTCGTACGATCGGCCGTTACACGCTCTCGGCCCGGCTGGGCGCGGGCGGAATGGGGCAGGTGTTCCTCGGCTCGTCCCCCGGCGGCCGGCCGGTCGCGGTGAAGCTCGTCCATCCCGGTTTCGCGGCCGACGCCGAATTCCGGAGGCGTTTCAAACGCGAGGTGGAGGCGGCCCGCCGGGTCGGCGGATTCCACACCGCGCCCGTCGTGGACGCCGATCCCGACGCGGACACTCCATGGCTGGTCACGGCGTACGTGCCCGGGCCTTCCCTCGCCGCCGCGATCGCCGAACACGGACCGCTGCCGCCGGACTCGGTCATCGCTCTCGGGGCCGGGCTGGCGGAGGCGCTGGAGGCCGTGCACGGCGCCGGCGTCGTCCACCGCGATCTCAAACCGTCCAACATCCTGCTCGCTCCCGACGGCCCGCGCGTCATCGACTTCGGCATCGCCCGGGCGGTCGACGCGTCCGGGATCACCGCCCACGCGGGCACGCCCGGCTTCATGGCGCCCGAACTGATCTCCGAAGGGACGATCACCGCGGCGTGCGACGTGTTCGCGCTCGGCGCCGTCCTCGCCTACGCCCTCGGGGTCCGGCCGTTCGGGGAGGGGCCGGTGGAGACGCTGACCTATCGGGTCGTGCACACGCCGCCCGCCCTGGACGGGCTGCCCGCCCCGTTGAGCGGCGTCATCGGGGACTGCCTCGCCAAGGATCCGGCGGCGCGGCCGACGCCCGCCGCCCTGCTGCGGGCACTGTCCTCGGCGGGTGAGGACGGCGACTGGCTCCCGCCGCCCGTGCGGGAGATGCTGACCCGGTATCCCGTCGCCGCTCCCTCCGCGCCCGCGCAGCCGATCACCGGGACGCGGCCCTACGAGGAGGCTCGCGAACAACCGCCGCCGCCCGCCACCGGCCATTTCGTCCAATTCAAGGGGAGCGTTCTGCCCGTGGTCCTCGCCCTTGTGGGGTACGCGGGCCGGTTTCTCATGGGAATCGCCCTCGGGGCGGCCCTGCTGTCCATCACCGTGGCCGCGCAGGGCGGGGACGTCGGCGCGGAATTCGCGCTTTTCGCCGCGATTCTCGTCGTGGTGACGTTCTGGCTGGTCCGTTCCTCGGTCGCGTGGATGATTTCGCAAGTCACGGCGCTGCGGAAACCGTGCGAACTGGACGTCGGCACGGCCGGCGTCGAACTCCGGTACGGCGGTCGCCGCGTCGTTTACCGCTGGCACGAGATCGGCCGGGTCGTGGTCCGCCGCGCGGAGGACGTCGGATGGGCGGTCTGCGTTTTCCCCCGGCCCGGCACCGCCTTTCCCGCGGTCCGCAGCCCGCGGACGCCCCTGTGCTTCCTGGAGAGGAAGACGGGCTGGATCGTGGTCGTGCCCGTCCACCGCCTCAAGGGCTCCCGCCAGGAGATCGAGACGTCCATCGCCCGTTACGCGGGGCCCCTGTGGGGCGGCAACGCCTGACCGGTGCGGCGGCCGGCCGGGGGAACGCCGTCAGGCGGCGCGGCGTTTGGCGGCCATGCAGATGCGGGCGAGGTCGTTCAGGGCGTCCGCGCGGCGCTCGTCCAGCGGCCGGTCGTCGCCAGGGGCGGCCTCGGCGAGGGTGTCGATGACCAGGGAGAACAGCGGCCATTCGGCGGGGCCGATGGCGCCCTGGAAGTCGACGCCGTCGGCGAGGTCGTCGACGTCGAGGTTGCGCGCGAAGGCGGCGAGGGCGGCCTCGGCCGCCACGACGCCGATGCGCATCGCCAGCGCGGCCGGCTCGCGCTCCAGAGGCCGGTCGAGGGGAAGGGTGCTGGAAGCCATGCGCGACAACATAGAACACATGAGCGAGCGGCGTCGAACGTTTGCTCGAAAAAGTGCCCCGTGTCGCGCCCGGAACGTCGGGACGCTCCCGGTTCGCCGTCCGTCAGCCCGCGATGGCGTGCAGGAAGAGCAGCGAGTGCGTGAAGTGCAGCTCGCCGTCCCGCTCGCTCGGCCGCATCCCGGTCGGGGGCCCGCCGCCCAGTTCGTCCCGCAGTTCGCGGCGGATCGGCTCCCGCACGTCCTCGGGCGTGCCGGAGAACTCGAGCCACGGCTCCAGCGGACGGACGATCTCGAACCGTTCGGCCCGCTTCACCTCGGCGCCCGCCCCGGTGACCAGCTCGACGACCTGCGCCTCGGTGAGGATCGTCCCGTGCGAGGGGTCGCGGAGCCGCTCGATCCGGTCGGGATCGCCGTCGAGGTCGTCGGGGCGGACGAGGTCGGCGACGAAGATCGCCGCACCGGGCCGGCTGACCCGCTCCATCTCCTTCACGACGGCCTTCGGGTCGGCGACCTGGTGCAGGGAGAAACGCGTGACGACGAGGGTGAACGACCGGTCGAGGTAGGGCAGGGCGGCGGCGTCGCCGTGCGCGAAGGTGACGTTGGTGACGCCGTCGCGGTCGACGGCGCGCTTGCCCTCGGCGAGCATCGCGGGCGTCAGGTCGAGGGCGGTGACGTGCCGGACGTGGCGCGCGATCGCCCGCGACACCAGCGCGGTCCCGGCGGCGACCTCCAGCACGACGTCCTCGAGATCGAGTTCGGGGTCCATGAACCGGACGAGCCGGTCCAGATGCCGGGTGAACGCCTCGTTGCGGCCCGGGTCGGCGAATCCGGCCGCCTGCTTGGAGAACTCGCGGACCACCTTCGCGTCATGGGATTCCGTCATGCCGCAGCCTCCCTCGTCGGTTCCCCGGATCATCCCCGAAAGCACCGGCGGTGAACAGAGCCGCGTGATGATGATCACCCGCGCGGGCGCGGCGGGTCAGCCCGCGGGGACGCCGTCCAGCAGCGCCGCGAGCCCGTCCGCGTCCAGCAGGTCCGCCGGACGGACGGTCACGCCCGCGCGCACGTAGTGGAACGCGGCGCTCACCCGCTCGACCGGGACGCCCGCGAGCTGCGCCCACGCGACCCGGTACGCGGCGAGCTGGACTGCCGCGAACCGCGCGTCGTCGCCCGACGGGGGCCGCCCGGTCTTCCAGTCGACGACCTCGTAGCCGCCGTCGGAGGACCGGAACACCGCGTCCATCCGGCCCCGGACCAGCCGGTCGCCGATGATCGTCTCGAACGGCACCTCGATGTCGAGGGGCTCGCGCGCCGCCCACTCCGACGCCTCGAACGCCTCCCGCAGCCGCTCGAAGTCGGCGTCGTCGGCCGCACCCTCGTCCGCCGCGCCGGGCAGCTCGTCCGGGTCGAGGAGCCGCTGCTGCCCCCAGCGTCCCTCGAGCCAGGTGTGGAACGCGGTGCCGCGCCGCGCGTACGGGGCGGGCGGGCGCGGCATCGGGCGGCGGATCTGCCGGGCGAGCGCGGCGGGGTCGCGGGCGAGCACCACCAGCGACGACACCGACAGGTGCCCCGGCAGCTCGACGAGCGTCCCGTCGCCGCCGCGCCCCCGGTCGCGCTCGGCCAGCAGCAGCTCGACGTCCCGCGCCCACGCCGACATGCGGGCCCGGTCGGCGTCGGCGAGGCCGCCGGTGCCCGCCCAGTGCAGGACGCGGCCCGCCATCGCGTCCTCGACCATGCGGGCGCCCTCGACGACGGCCTCGTAGCGTTCCCGCGCGGACAGGTCGGTGTGCCCGCGGTCGCCCGGCGCCGCCGGCCACGGCGCCTCGTCGGGGTCGGCGAGCAGCGGGTTCGTCGCGTCCGGCGGCGGCCGGTCGGCCCACGCGACGATCTTCCCGGAGCCCGCCGCGCACACCTCCCGGACCTCCTCCAGGAACGGCGACGGCCCCAGCGGGCGGCCCGACGACCCCCACCAGTAGCCGGTGGCGATCAGCAGGCTGGACGCGCGCGTCACCGCGACGTACGCGAGCCGCCGCTCCTCGCGCACGTCCCGTTCGGCGCACGCCTGCTCGAACGCCGCGAGGTCGTCCTTCTCCAGGCCCGCGAGGTTCGGCAGGTCGGCGCGGTCGCCGCGCAGCGGGAACGGCAGGACGCGCGGGTTCGCGGTCCAGCGGGTGGCGTTCTGCGGCGGCGACGGGAAGATCGACCCCTTCGCCGGGTTCCCGTTCTTCTGCGCCGTGTACGCGAGCCCGGGGACGATCACGACCGGCCATTCCAGGCCCTTGGACGCGTGCACGGTCAGCAGCTTGACGCTGTCGGTCTCCCCCACGCGCCCGGCCTCGAGCCCGAACTCCTCGGTCTCGGCGGCCTTGAGGTAGGCGAGGAACGCGCCGAGCGTCGGGTCCTCGGCGTCGCCGGCGAACCGCGCGGCGGCGTCGATGAACGCGTCGAGGTCGGCGCGCGCCGTGACCGGGTCGAGCCCGGACCGGGCCGCGACCTCGATGTCGAGCCCGAGCGCCCGCTCGACCTCGTTCACCAGGTCGGGCAGCGGCAGCCCGACCTGCCCGCGCAGCACCCGCAGCTCGTCGCGGAGCCGCCGCAGCCGCCCGTACCCCTCGGGCGAGTACGCGGCCGGGTCGCCCAGGTCGTCGAGGGCGTCCACGAGGCTGCCGGTCTCCTGGTTCAGCTCGCTGACGAGCTGCCGCAGCGGATCGTCACCCGGCTCCGGGCCCGGCTGTTCGGCGCCCCCCTCTTCCGCGCCCCCCATGTCGATCATCTGGGACTTCAAGGTCTTCGACGCCCCGCCCTCGCCGGGCTCCTCGTCGCGCGCGGGTGGCGGGGTCACGTCGCGCGCCTGCTCCTGCGCCAGCGCGCGCGCCCGCCGCCCCAGCGCGACGAGGTCGCGGGGGCCGAGCCGCCAGCGCGGCCCGGTGAGCAGGCGGGCGAGGGACGCCCCGGCCGACGGGTCGTGCATGACGCGCATGGTCGCGACGATGTCCTGCACCTCCGGGACGGTCAGCAGCCCGCCGAGCCCGACGACCTCCACCGGGATCCCGCGGGCCTCCAGCGCCCGCCGCAGCAGCGGGAACTGCGACCGCTTGCGGGCCAGCACGGCGACGTCGGAGAACCGCAGCGGCTCGGGCTGCGGCTCCCCGTCCGGCGCCGTGCCGGGGTCGGCGGCCAGCAGCGCCGCGATCCGGCCCGCGATGCGCTCGGCCTCCTCCTCGACGGTCTCGAACAGCGCGCACTCGACGCGGCCGCGCCCGTCCCGCCCGGCGCCCGGCACGAGGACCGGCACCGCCTTGGTGTCGGCGCGCAGCTCCTCCTGGATGCGGGCCGCCGCGTCGAGGATCCGCTCCCCGTTCCGGAACGACCGGCTCAACTGGACGACCGGCGCCGGAACCGGCTTCCGCCCGGCGACCGGGGGCTGCGCCGGGAAGTCGTAGGCGAACCGCAGCAGGTTGCCCGCGCTCGCGCCCCGCCACCCGTAGATCGACTGGCACGGGTCGCCGACGGCCGTGACCGGGTGCCCGCCCGCGAACAGCGACCGCAGCAGGACGAGCTGCGCCTGGCTGGTGTCCTGGTACTCGTCGAGCAGCACGACCGAGAACCGCGACCGCTCGATCATCCCGACCTCGGGATGCCGCGCCGCGATCCGGGCGGCAAGGGCCATCTGGTCGCCGTGGTCGATGACCTCCTTCGCCGCCTTCGCCCGCCCGTACGCCTCGATGAGCGGCATGAGCTGCTCGCGGACCGCCTGCTTGGCGAGGACGTCGCGCTGCGCCTTCAGCGGCTTGCGCAGCGCCGCGAACATCTCCTCCAGCCGCGCCCCGACGCCCCGGACGTCGTCGGCCGTCCGCAGGTGCTCGGCCAGGTCGCCCGACAGCTCCATGACCGCCTTCGTGACGGTGTCGGGCGACCAGTCGATGCGGTCCATCGGCCCGTTGTAGGCGTCGACGACCCGCGAGCAGATCTGCCACGCGACCGCCGGGGAGATCAGCCGCATCGTCGGCTCGAGGGCCTCGCGCAGCGCGTGGTCGCCGAACAGCCGCGCCGCGTACGCGTGGTACGTCGACACCATCGGCTCGCCGTCGAACAGGGACTCGCCGCCGAGCCGCTCCAGCTCGTCCGCGGGCAGCACCTCCCGCAGCGCGTCGAGCCGCTTGCGGACGCGCGCGCCCAGTTCGGCGGCGGCCTTGCGGGTGAACGTGAGCCCGAGGACGCGTTCGGGCCGGACGAACCCGTTCGCGACGAGCCACACGACGCGCGCGGCCATCGTCTCGCTCTTGCCGGACCCGGCGCCCGCGACGACCGCCATCGGCGCCATCGGCGCCTCGATCACGCGGGCCTGCTCGTCGGTGGGCTCGGGGATCTCCAGCAGCCGCGCCAGCTCGGCCGGGGTGATCACCGAAGGCCCCCCGCGTCCGCCCGCCTACTCACCGACCTGCCCGCCCTCGTCGTGGACGGGGCAGCAGGAGCGTACGGGACACGTCCGACACTTGTCGTTGGCGCGGGCCTGGAAGACGTCCGAGGCCATGCCGGTCGCGACGACCTCGATGAGCTTCTTCGGCCACTCGGGATCCGGGTCCTCGGACGGGGGCGGCTGCTCCTGCTCCCGCGCGCGCGCCGCGAACGCCGCCTTGCCCACCTGGATGAGCTTCGCGCCGCCGGGCTCGATCAGCCCGTGGCGCTCGAACGCGCCCAGCATCACCGCGTACTGGTACACGCCGAGCTGCGGGTGGCGCGCCAGGTCGTCCTTCGGCACCGCGGTCGTGGACGTCTTCACGTCGATGATCACGGCGCGTCCGTGCTCGTCCCGTTCGGCGCGGTCGATGCGGCCCTTGATGACGACGCGGCCGAGGTCGACCTTGAACGACTCCTCCAGCGCCACGACCTCGTTCGGGTTGTCGCGGTGCCAGGTCAGGAACTTGTCGACCATCTTCGCGGCCTGCTCGCGCTGCTTGTCGGAGTACCACGAGCTGCGGAACTCCAGGTCGTTCCAGATGTCGTCGAGCCGCTCGGCGACGTGCACCTCGTCGATGCCGTCGTCCGCGCCCGCCATCTCGGCGACCGCGTGCACCACCTTGCCCATGGTGCTGAACTCGTTCGGGCCGCCCTCCTGCGCGCCGACGGCCGACGCCAGCAGCCACCGCAGCCCGCAGGTGGTGAACGCCTCCACCTGCGACGGCGAGATCGTGATCTGCTCGTCCTCGGTGAACGCGGGACCCGGGTCCGACAGCGCGGTGATGGCGTACCAGTTCTCCGGACGGGCGCCGCGCACGCCCGCGCGCGCGAGGCGCGCGAGGTGGCCGGCGGCCGCGCGCCGCAGCGGCTCGGGCCGTCCCGCGTCGGCGACGACCGAGCGGAGGTCGGCGACCAGCGCCGACAGGGAGAGCCAGCGCGTCTTCTCGTCGAGCTGCGACTGCTCGATCGCGCCCGGCAGCAGCTCGTTCAGGAACCGCGACGGCCGCTCCTCCGCGTCGTCGCCGCCGACCGCCGTCACGACGAGCCGCCTGCGCGCGCGAGTGACCGCGACGTAGAAGAGCCGGCGTTCCTCGTCGAGCATCTTCGCGGCCATCGACGCGCCGACCGCGGGCCCGTCCGCCGGGCCGTCCTCCTGGGAGCCCGCGTGGTGCTCGACCAGTTCCTCGACGCCCAGCAGGGAGCCGCGCAGCCGCAGGTCCGGCCAGACGCCCTCCTGCACGCCCGCGACGACCACGACGTCCCATTCGAGGCCCTTCGAGCGGTGCGCGGTGAGGATCCGGACGGCCTCGCCCTCGGGCGCCTGCTCGGCGAGCGTGTCCCCGGCGATCTCCTGGGCGGCGATGTTGTCGACGAACAGCTCCGGGCCCGCCTGCGGCAGCCGGTCGACGAACCGGGCCGCGTGGTCGAACAGCGCGACGACGGCGTCGAGGTCCCGGTCGGCCGCGGCGCCGCGCGTCCCGCCCCGCATGCTCTGCTCCAGCAGCGCGTCGGCCTGCCCGCTCTCGCGCCACACGTCCCACAGGACGTCCTCGGCGGTGCCGCCCTCGGCGACGCTGCGGCGCGCCGTCTCGATCAGGTGGGCGATCCGTTCCGCCGGGCCCCGCACCCGCTCGTGGACGAGCGCGACTTCCCGCGGGTCGTTCACCGCCGCCACCAGCAGGTCCCCCAGCGGACGGTTCCCGCCCGAGAGCTCCTCCAGGTCGCGCAGCGCGCGCTTGAGACGGCGCATGCCGAGCGCGTCGGCGCCCCCGAGCGGGCCGGTCAGCAGGTCCTCGGCGACGGCGTCGTCCAGGTAGTCCTTCTTCAGCGCCGCCCGCAGCAGCACCAGGAACGGGCGCACGGCGGGCTCGGACACCAGCGGCACCTCGTCGCCCGCGACGACAACCGGCACCCCGGCCTGCGCGAGCGCCCGCCGCAGCACCGGCACCTGCCGGACCGCGCTGCGCACCAGCACCGCCATCCGCGACCACGGCACCCCGTCGAGCAGGTGCGCGCGCCGCAGCTCGTCCGCGACCAGCGCCGACTCCTGCGACTCCGAGTCGGCGATCACCGCCCGGACCTCGCCCTCCTCGGCGTCCTCCGGCGGGACCAGCGCCCGGTGCTCGGCGGCGAGCGACGACCCGGCGGGCAGCCGCCGCGCGATCCGCCGCGACGCCTCCAGGATCTCCGGCCCCATCCGGCGGCAGTTCCGCAGCGCCACCACGGGCGCCGGGTCGCCGTCGAGCGTCCGGAACCGCTCGGGGAACTCCAGGATCCCCCGCACGTCGGCGCCCCGGAACCCGTAGATCGACTGGTCGGGGTCGCCCACCGCCACCAGGTCGCGGCCGCCGCCCGCCAGGTGCCGCAGCAGCGCCTCCTGCGCGGGGTCGGAGTCCTGGTACTCGTCGACGAACACGACGTCGTAGGCGTCCCGCTCGCGGTTCCGCGCGTCCTCGTCGGCGAGGGTCTCCGCCGCGATCTGGATCAGCTCGCCGTAGTCGTAGGTCGGGACGGGATCAAGCGCGAACCGCTCCTCGTACCGGTCCATGAACCCGGCGATGGCGTGCCAGTCGTCCCGTCCCCGGATGCGGCCGAGCGCGTCCAGGTCGTCCGGCAGGTAGCCGCGCTCGACGGCCCGCAGCACGAAGTCCCGCAGCTCCTCGGCGAACCCCCGCGTCGCCAGCGCCGCGCGCAGCCGCTCCGGCCAGCCGAGGGCGCCGTCCGCCAGCTCGCCCTCCAGCAGCCGCCGCACCTCCAGGAGCTGCTCGGGCCCCGACAGCAGCCGCGGCGACGGCTCCTCGCCCTCGACGGCCTCCCGCCGCAGCACCGCGTACGCGTACCCGTGGAACGTCAGCGCGAGCGGCGTCCGCGTCGTCCGGTGCAGGCGGCCCGCGATCCGCTGCCGCAGCTCCCCGGCCGCCTTCCGGCTGAACGTGAGGACGAGCACCCGTTCGGGGTCGACGCCCCGGTTCTCGATCCGGTCGACGACCGCCTCGACGATCGTCGTCGTCTTCCCAGTGCCCGGCCCCGCCAGCACCAGCAGCGGACCCCCGGCGTGCTCGACCACGCGCCGCTGCCCGTCGTCCAGGACGGGCGCGACGGCGCGCGCGGGACCGGCGCGGCGCACGAGACGGTAGGAAGCAGGCGGCACAACAGTTCATTGCAGCAGATCAACGAGCATGATCGGACCACAACGCACCCATGTCGCGGAAGTGTGCAGGGTGGAACGCCGAAGTAAATGTGACGGGACTGGTTCAGGCGGGTTCGTCCGGGTTCCAGCGGGCGCGGGCCATGTCGACGCGGCGGCCGTCCGGACGCAGCGGGGTGCCCTCGGCCCGCCACCGCTCGTGCGCGCGCACCTCGTCGCAGCGCGGCGGGCTCCCGTCCGCGCGAATCACGCGCCACCACGGCACCCCGCCGCCGAACAGCGACATGACCCGGCCGACCTGGCGGGGCCCGCCGCGCCCGATCAGCTCGGCGATGTCCCCGTACGCCAGCACCTTGCCGGGCGGGATCCGCTCCACCGTCTCGAGCACGGCCTCGGAGTACTCGTCTGGGTCCATCACCCGATCGTCTCGCGTCCGCCGGGCCGCCACGGCCCGGGCGCGGGATCCGGGCCGGTGTGCCGTCCGGGCCGGAGGCCGGGCAGCGGAAGGCCGGGCCGGGCGAGGCCGGGCGGGCCCGCGCCGGGTCCGGGTCCACCGCCGGGGACGGACGGGCGCGTGTCGCGCGGGTGGCGGCGGGCGAACAGGGCCGAGATCCACACCGCGGCGATCGTCCCGCCCAGGATCCCGCCGACGATCAGGACGAGCGCGCCCGTGAACCAGGCGGGGCGCTCGATGACCCGCACCGGCTCCGGCTCGGCGGCGCCGAACCGCCGCCCCGGCGGCTTGCCCGCGGTCGTCGTCGCCCGCTCCCGCACCAGCTTCGCCGCGGCCGTCAGGGACCGCGCCGCGTGCACCACGCCGAACCCGATCTGGGCGTCGTAGGTCTCCGCCGGCCCGTTGCGGGTGCCGTCGACGATCGCCTGCGCGACCAGCGCCGGCGGCAGCTCCGGATACTCCGCCTTGATCAGCGCCGCGATGCCCGACACGAGCGCGCTGGAGTCGCTCGTGCCGCTGCTCAGCGCGTACCGTCCGCCCGGCAGCGCGACCGGCAGCCCGGTGCCGGGCGCCGCGACGAGCACCGAGTAGTTGCTGTTGGAGAACGGTGCGCGCGCGCCGCCGGGCCGGGACGCCGCGACCGCGATCACGCCCGGGTACGACGCCGGGTACGAGTACGGCGCGAACCCGTGGCCGTCCAGGACGTCCGGGTCGTCGCCGTCGTTGCCGACCGCCGACACCACCACGGCGCCCTTCGCCATCGCGTACGCGATCGCCTGCCGCTCCGCCGTGATCTCGCCCTCCTTGCCGAGCGAGAGGTTGATGACGTCCGCGCCCTGGTCGGCGGCGTGGCGGATGCCGCGCGCGACGGCCTCCTCCGCCTTCTTCGAGCGGCGGAACCGCGCGTACGAGGCGTCCTCCTCCTCGGCGATCGACCGGATCGACAGGATGCGCGCCTCCGGGGCGACGCCGATGATGCCGTCGCGGCGGCCCGGCCCGTGGCCGCGGCCCGCGATCAGCGACGCCATCCCGGTCCCGTGCAGCCGCTCCGGCTCCGTCCCGGCGTCCTCCTCCGCGAGCATGTTGGGCCCGACGGTGACCGCGCTCCGCAGATCGGCCTGGTCCGGGTCGACGCCCGAGTCGACGACCGCGACCGTCACGCCCTCCCCGCGCGTCACCTTCCACGCCTCGTCCACGCCGAGGACGTCCAGGGCCGGCTGCTGCCGCGCCCGCACCTCGTCCGCGCGGGCCGGGGCGGCCGGCAGCCACGCCACGGCGCACGCGGTCAGCACCGCCGCCGCGCGCCTCAGCACTGCCACTCGCGCTTGGAACAGTCCGGCAGCGCCGGCGTGGACAGCGACTCCTCCAGGGCGTTCGCGAGCTGCGGCGCCAGGACGAACGGGCGCCCGGGGCGCTCCCGCTCGACGGCCGCCGCGGGGCGCCCGTCGGTGTGCCCGGACGTCGTCAGCAGCACGTACGGGCCGCCGCGGTCGCTCCCCCGGGCCTGCCGGGCCTCGTCGGTGAACCGTCCGGAGGCCGTCCCGGGGAACGCCGCGGCCTTCAGCGCGGGCCGCACCCCGCCGGACCCGTCCGGTCCCTTCGCGCCCGGGAGTTCCTTGAACGCCCGGTCGGCCTTGAAGGCGTCCGGGAAGACGACGACGCCGACCGTCGTCACGATGCCGTTCAGCGCCCCCACGTACGTCGCGCGCAGGACGGCCCTGCAGCCGTGCCGGACGAGCGTCTTCACGAGCGCGGGGTCCACGGCCTGCGCGCAGTCGGTGTCGGGCACGATGCCCGTCCGCGTCGCGTACTCGGTGACGCCCTTCTCGACCCGGTACGGGACCCGGTCGGGGAAGATCCGCTCCGCGGGCCACGCCTGCCACCGCCGCGCCACCTCGGTCCGGGACGCGATCTCCAGTTCGGCGTCCGTCGGGTCGCGGGTGTAGGAGTTCCACACGCTGCCCAGCGCCGCCACGGACGCCAGCAGGTAGCAGCAGCCGACGACGATCGCGACGGCCATCCACTGCCGCCCGCGCAGCCCGAGCACGGTGACGCGCGGGGGCGGTTCCGGTGGGGGGAACGGCACGGGAGGCTGGGGGGAAGGGGGCAGGAACGCCACAACAGCCTAGATTAGCTGCGGTTCCGGCATTCCGCCCCTCTCGTCGGGGTGACGGCGGGGAATGCGGCCGGTCATGGCAAGGTTGTGCGAGTGGGGACGACGATGTCCCGCCCCCTTGAACAGCCGAGCGTCAGCACAGGAGCACCCACCGTGTCGTTGCCACCTCTGGTCGAGCCCGCAGCGGAGCTCACCCGTGACGAGGTCAACCGCTACTCGCGGCACCTGATCATCCCCGACGTCGGAATGACCGGTCAGAAGCGACTCAAGAACGCGAAGGTCCTGGTCGTGGGCGCGGGCGGCCTCGGCTCCCCGGCCCTGCTCTACCTGGCCGCCGCGGGCGTCGGCACCCTCGGCGTCATCGACTTCGACGTCGTCGACGAGTCGAACCTGCAGCGGCAGATCATCCACCGGCAGTCGTCCCTCGGCAAGCCGAAGGTCGAGTCCGCCGCCGACACCGTCCGTGAGATCAACCCGCTGATCGACGTCGTGGTCCACAACACGGCGCTCGACCGCGACAACATCATGGACATCTTCTCCGGCTACGACCTCATCCTGGACGGCACCGACAACTTCGCCACCCGCTACATGGTGAACGACGCGGCCGTCCTGCTCGGCAAGCCGTACGTGTGGGGCTCCATCTACCGTTTCGACGGCCAGGCGTCGGTGTTCTGGGCCGAGCACGGCCCCTGCTACCGCTGCCTCTACCCCGAGCCCCCGCCGCCCGGCATGGTCCCGTCGTGCGCCGAGGGCGGCGTCCTGGGCGTCCTGTGCTCGTCCATCGGCTCCATCCAGGTCAACGAGGCCATCAAGCTGCTGACCGGCATCGGCGAGCCCATCGTCGGCCGCCTGATGATCTACGACGCCCTGGAGATGACGTACCGCTCGGTCAAGGTCCGCAAGGACCCCGAGTGCCCGCTCTGCGGCAAGAACCCCACGCAGACCGAGCTCCTCGAGGACTACGAGGCCTTCTGCGGCGCCGTGTCCGAGGAGGCCACCGCGGCCGTCAAGGACTCGACGATCTCCGTGCACGACCTCAAGGCCATGCAGGACCGCGCCGACGACATCTTCCTCGTCGACGTCCGCGAGCCGAACGAGTACGAGATCGTCTCGATCCCGGGCGCGACCCTCATCCCGAAGGGCGAGTTCCTGAACGGCTCGGCCCTCGAGCGGCTGCCGCAGGACAAGAAGATCGTCCTGCACTGCAAGTCGGGCGTCCGCTCCGCCGAGGCGCTCGCCGTGGTGAAGAGCGCCGGCTTCGCCGACGCCGTCCACGTCGGCGGCGGCGTCGTGGCCTGGGTCAACCAGATCGACCCGAGCCTCCCGTCCTACTGACGCACCGGCGGAGGCCCCCGGAACCGCGCGGTTCCGGGGGCCTTCGTCATGCCCGGGCGCACCATGGCGATCCTCACGCGCCGCTCGCGCGTCCCCGAGGTGGGTAGCGTGGCGCCGCGACCGGGTGCTTCGACGCGGCCGAGGAGGCCGTGCAGGAGGCGCTGGCCGACGCGGTGGCGCAGTGGCCCTCCGAGGGGCTGCCGGACAGCCCGCAGGGGTGGCTGGTCACGGTCGCGTCCCGGCGGCCGGCCGACCGGGTGCGCGGCGAGGAGGCCCGCAGGCGGCGGGAGGCCCGCGCCGCGGCGCCCGGCGGGGACGACACCCTCACGCTGCTGTTCCTGTGCTGCCATCCCGCGCTCTCCGAGCCGTCGCGGGTGGCGCTGACGCTGCGGGCGGTCGGCGGGCCGACCACGGCGCAGATCGCCCGCGCGTTCCTGGTACCGGAGGCGACGATGGCGCAGCGCATCAGCCGGGCGAAGCGGCGGCCCCGCTGGGACCAGGATCGCGCCCGCTGGGACCGGGACATGAGCCGAGAGCCTCGGCGGCCGCCGGGTGATGGGCCCGACGGGCGGGGACGGCTTCGCGGTCGGGCGGTTCACCGACCCGGAGGGCAACCTCGTCGGGGTCGCGGGACCGAAGTAGGAACGGAGGCCAGGGGCGACGTGAAGTACCTGATCCTGATCTACGGCAATCCGGAGAACTGGGAGCATCCGCTGTTCCTGCGGGATCCGGCTACCTGGCGCTGCCGCAGGAGGAGCGGGACGAACTGGCCGGGCGGGCGGCGCGATGGCACGACGAGATCACCGAGTCCGGTGAGCTGGTCGAGGGCGTGGCGCTCGCCGATCCCGCGGCGCCCGGACCGTCCGGGCGTCCATGACGACGGACGGCCCGTTCCCGGAGGCGAAGGAGCAGCTCGCGGGGTACCTGCTGGTCGACTGCGCGACCCCGGAACGCGCGCTCGAGTCGCGGCGGGCCTGCCCGACGCGCGGCTCGGCGCCGTCGAGGTGCGCCCGGTCGTGCACGCGCCCGCCCCCGGCGGGTGAGCGTGGACGCGGGGCCCCCCCCCGCGGGGGGGGGGCGCGGCCGGGCGCGGGGGGGGGGGCAGCGGGGGCGG
>NZ_JBFAUZ010000049.1:0-69948 GCF_040679555.1 Spirillospora sp. NPDC052242 | reverse complement strand
GTGGGGGGACGACCCCCCACACCCCCCCGGCAAAGGCCGGGCCACCGGTCAGGCGGCGGGCTCGGTCACGTACGGCGCCCACTGGGGATCGCCGTCGTGGACGATGCCGATCAGCCGCCAGTGCGCGCCGCGCGGGACGCCCGGCGTGACCGGGAGCGTCCAGCCCAGTTCGTCGAGCAGGCGGTCGGCTTTGCGGTGGTTGCACGTCGTGCAGGACGCGACGCAGTTCTCCCACGAGTGGGCGCCGCCGCGGCTGCGGGGATGGACGTGGTCGATCGTCTCGGCGCGGCGCCCGCAGTAGACGCAGCGGAAGTTGTCGCGCCGCATCAGGGCGGCGCGCGTCAGCGGGACGCGGGTGCGGAACGGGATCCGCACGTAGCGGCGGAGCCGGATGACGGACGGCACCTCGACGGCCATCGTGGCCGAGTGCAGCACCGCGCCGGTGACGTCGTGATGGACGATCTCGGCCTTCTCCCGGAGCACGAGGCAGACCGCCCGGCGGAGCGGGAGCGTCGTGAGCGGTTCGTACGTCGCGTTCAGGAGGAGGACCTGTCGCATCAGACGGCCTCCGTCGCGTTCGGTGTCGCCTCGGCGGGCGCGGCTGCACGCACGTCCCACCGAGGCCGGAATATCTTCTCCGGCACCTGTGAACCCGCCATGAGGACCTCCTCGGGGGCGAACCGACTCCATCAGTGTGGCCTGTGAGAGGCCCGTTCGGCTACCCCAATAATTCCCATCAGTGGGTCAGATCGAACGCAAAAGCCCACTTCGTCCGCCCGGAGCGGCGTGGGGCGAGCGGTCCCCGGCGGCCAATAAAGTGCATTCCATGACGCCGTATCCGCCCGCGCAGCGCCAGGACATCGTCGAGGAGATCCACGGACACCGGGTCGCGGACCCGTACCGCTGGCTGGAGGACGCCGACTCCGGCGACACCCGCGAATGGCTCGCCGCGCAGGACGCCCTGTTCCACAAGGTCGTCGACGACCTCCCCGGGCGCGACCGGCTGCGGCGGCGGCTGCGCGAGCTGCTCGGCGCCGGCAGCGTCGGCGCCCCGATCTGGCGCGGCGACCGGCGGTTCTTCACCCGGCGCACCGCCGACCAGGAGCACCCCGTCCTCTACACGGTGGACCCGGACGGCGCCGAGCGGGTCCTCGTCGACCCGATCGCGCTCGACCCGGAGGGCACCACCACCCTCGACGGCTGGCAGCCCGACAAGGAGGGCCGCCGCCTCGCCTACAAGATCTCCCACGGCGGCGACGAGGAGTCGCTGCTGTACGTGATGGACGTCGCGACGGGCGAGACGATCGAGGGGCCGATCGACCGCGCCCGCTACTCGGCCGTCGCGTGGCTGCCCGGCGGCGAGTCCTACTACTACACGCGGCGCCTGCACGCGCGGGACGTCCCCGAGGGCGAGGAGCAGTACCACCGGCGCGTCTACCTGCACCGCGTCGGCACGGAGCCCGACACCGACGACGTCCTGATCTTCGGTGAGGGCCGCGACAAGACGAACTACTACGGCGTCGGGGTCAGCCGCGACGGCCGCTGGCTCACGATCTCGTCCTCGCAGGGCACCGCGCCCCGCAACGACCTGTGGATCGCCGATCTGTCCGCGTCCGCGCCCGAGCGGCCCGAACTGCGCGCCGTCCAGGAGGGCGTGGACGCCGAGACGGGCCTGCACGTCGGGCGGGACGGGCGCGCGTACGTCTTCACGGACCGGGACGCGCCGCGCGGGCGGCTGTGCGTCACCGACCCGGCGGACCCGTCGCCCGGCACGTGGCGGGACCTGATCCCCGAGGACCCCGAGGCCGTCCTGAGCGACTTCGCGATCCTGGACGGGCTGGACCGTCCCCGGCTCCTCGTCGGCTGGACGCGGCACGCGATCGGCGAGATCACCGTGCACGACCTGGAGACCGGGGAGCGGCTCGGGGAGGTGCCCGTGCCGGGCCTCGGCTCGATCGGCGGGATCGTCGAGCGGCCGGAGGGCGGCCACGAGGCGTGGTTCGGGTACACCGACAACGTCACCCCCTCGTCCGTCCTGCGCTACGACGCGCGCACCGGCGAGACGACCACGTGGGCGACCGCGCCCGGGAGCGTCGAGGTGCCGGAGATCGAGACCCGCCAGGTCGTCTACACGTCGCGGGACGGCACGGACGTGCGGATGCTCGTCATGGCGCAGCCCGGGGCGCGGACGGACGCGTCGGGGCCGCGACCGGCGATCCTGTACGGGTACGGCGGGTTCAACATCTCGCTCACGCCGTCGTACTCGGCGAGCATCCTGGCCTGGGTGGAGGCGGGCGGCGTCTACGCGATCGCGAACCTGCGCGGCGGCTCCGAGGAGGGCGAGGAGTGGCACCGCGCGGGCATGCGGGAGCGCAAGCAGAACGTCTTCGACGACTTCCACGCCGCCGCCGAGAAGCTCATCGCCGACGGGCTCACCACGAGCGACCGGCTGGCGATCTCCGGCGGGTCGAACGGCGGGCTCCTCGTCGGGGCCGCGCTGACGCAGCGTCCGGACCTCTACAAGGCCGTCGTGTGCTCGGCGCCGCTCCTCGACATGGTGAGGTACGAGCGGTTCGGCCTCGGCCAGACGTGGAACGACGAGTACGGGACGGCCGACGACCCGGAGGAGTTCGGCTGGCTGATCGGCTATTCGCCGTACCACCGCGTCCGTCCGGGCACCGCCTACCCGGCGACGCTGTTCACGACGTTCGGCAGTGACACGCGCGTCGATCCGCTGCACGCCCGGAAGCTGTGCGCGGCCCTGCAGCACGCGACCGCGTCGGAGGCCCCGATCCTGCTGCGGAACGAGTCGGAGGTCGGGCATTCGACCCGGTCGGTGTCCCGCTCGGTGGACCTGATGACCGACACCCTCTCGTTCATCGCGGCCCAGACGGGGCTCGATCTAGACGAATGATCTAATAGCGGGGTGAACGCGACGACCGTGCACGACCGCGTCCTCGACCTCCTCCGGGACGCTCCCGCCGACCCCGACACGTCGGCCGGCTACCTCGACCTGCTCGACCCCGAGGAGGAGCGGGCGCCGTCCCTCGCCCAGTCGGTGATGGAATCGACGTTCCTCCCGCAGATCTACGAGAAGGTCTGGCGGCCGATCGGCTTCAACCTCGCCAAGGGCTGGCCGATCGGCCCCGACACCGCCGCCGAGCAGGCGATGACCCGTTCCTGGCTCGGTCTCGGCCGCCCCGGCGCGCCGGACCGTCCGCCCGCCACGGTGCTGGACGTGGCGTGCGGCCCGGGCAACGTGACCCGGGCCCTCGCGGCGGGCGTCGGCGACGGCGGGCTCGTCGTCGGCGTGGACGCCTCCCCGACCATGCTCGCGCGCGCCGTCGCCGACACGTCCGACCCGGATGTCCGGTACGTCCGCGGGGACGCCGTCGACCTGCCGTTCCGCGACGGCGCGTTCGACGCCGTCTGCTGCTACGGCGCCCTCTACCTGTTCGACGATCCGTGGCGCGCGGTCGACTCGATGACCCGCGTCCTCAAGCCCGGCGGGCGGCTGACGATCCTCACCTCGCGCCGCCTCGGCCTGCCCGCGTCCCGCACCGGCGTCGAACTGCTGCGCCGCGCCACCGGCTACACCGTCTTCGGCGACCGCGAGGTCACCCGGGCCCTCGCCGACCGCGGCTACACCGGCATCGAGCACCGCCGCTACCCGCTGATGCAGGCCGTGGGCGCCGTCCGCGCGGCGCCCGCGGAACCGGCGGACGGCTAGCGCGGTTCAGCGGACCGGGGGCAGGTCGAGCCGGCGCCACAGGTCCGCGAGCCCGCGCACGCGGTCGTCCTCGCGGGAGTCCTCGACGTGCTCGTGGAGCGCGAGCACCAGCCTGCGCCCGCGCTCGTACCGCTCGTCGCTCCAGGTCCGCAGGCGGTCGAGGGCCGCGTGCACCTTCTCGAACTCGACGGGCGAAGGGAACAGGTGGAAGCCGACCTCGACGAGCGCGGGGCGGGACACCTCGTCGAAGAGGAGGGCGGACTCGAAGGGCTCCCGCACCACCACGCCCTCGCTGACACCGCTGTTCTCGACCTGCTCGTAGACGAGGTCCAGCTCGAACGCGCGGCCGGCGAGCAGCTCACCGAAGCGGAGCGCGGCCCAGGGGTGCAGGGCCGCGCTCCCTCCGTTGGCGGGATGGGATCTGCTGTGCGCCTCCTGCAAAGCCTCCCCCGCCTCGTCCACGTCGCCGCGGCCGGTGAGCACATGCCCTTCGAGATGGCACGCGTAGGCCGAGAAGAGGCGGTCGCACCAGCGCCGCGCGTGCCGCAGCGGTCCGAGGGCGGCGTCCGGCTCGCCGCTGTGGAGCAGGAGCTCGCCGAGGAAGAGGTGGGCGAGGTCCCCTCCCTCGGTTTCCGCCTGCGCGTCGGCGGCCCGCTCGAACCCCTTCCGGGCGGTGTCCGGGTCGCCGGTGAGCCGGGCCGCGAGGCTCCGCAGGAGCGTCGCGTCCGGGTCCGGCGCCGTGTAAGCCTCGAGATGCGGGTGCAGCAGCACGGCGGCCAGCGGCCCGAGCCAGGGGTCCTCGCCCCCGGCGACCCGCTCCAGCCAGGCCCGGCACGGGCCGCCGAGCCCGCCGTCGCCGAGTTCGACGCCCGCCAGCGCCATCGCCGCGTGCCCGGCCGCGGCGGTGCGTCCCGCCTCGGCCGGCGGAGTCAGCAGCGCCCGCGCCGCCGGGGCGTCGCCCGCCCGGTACGCCGCCAGCCCGCGTTCGACCTCGGCGGGCACCGGGCTCGGCGGATCGGGGGGAAGCGGAAGGGCTCTTCCGCCGGAGACCAGCGGGGAGGGATCGGTCGCGGTCATGTCAGCGCTTTCCGTGTGGGAGCGAACACCGTGTGGGAGCGAACACCGTGTGGGAGCGAACACCGTGTGGGAGCGAACACCGTGTGGGAGCGAACGCCGTGTTAGAGCGAACACCGTGTGGGAGCGAACACGGCGAGGATGCCACGGGCCGCCGACATCCGATCGCGGGCATCCCGCCGGCGATCCCGGGAAGCATGCACCCATGGAGCCGCTCCTCACGTTCGGGCACGGGACGGCCGGGCGCGACGAACTGGCCCGGCTGCTGGACGGCGCGGGCGTGCGCGCCGTCGTGGACGTGCGGACGGCGCCGGGCAGCCGCCGCAACCCGGACGTGCGGCGTGACGCGCTGAGCGCGTGGCTCCCGGACGCGGGCGTCCGGTACCGCTGGGAGAAGCGGCTCGGCGGCTTCCGCCGCGCCGCGCCCGGCTCCCCCGACACGTTCTGGCGCAACGACTCCTTCCGCGGCTACGCCGGCCACACCCGCGACCCGGACTTCCTCGCCGCGATGGACGGCCTGCTGCGCGAGGCGGAACGGGACCGGACGGCCGTCATGTGCGGCGAGTCGGTGTGGTGGCGGTGCCATCGGCGGCTCATCGCCGACTTCGCGGTGCTGGCGCGCGGCCGTCCCGTGCTGCATCTCGCGCACGACGGGCGCCTCACCGAGCATCCGCCCACACCGGGCGCGCGGCTGCGCGACGACGGCCTGCTCGTCTACGACGGCGAGCCGTCCGGTCAGCGCAGCGGTTTCTCGATGTAGATGTTGACGATGCCGCCGATCGTCTCGCGGCGCGTCTCCGTCCAGCCGAAGCGGCGGTAGAGGGCGAGCGCGGGTTCCTGGAGTTCGGTCGTGTCGGCGCGCAGGATCCGGTAGCCGAACTCGGCGGCGCGCCGTTCGAGGGCGGTGACGACGGCGGCGCCGTAGCCGCGGCGCTGCAGCGCGGGCAGCACCCGCAGCCGCACCATCTCCACGGCGTCGAGCCCGGCCGCGCCGAGCGAGAAGCCGCCGAAGGCGCGCGCGTGCCCGCCGGGGACGAGGTCGGCGCGGCGCAGGCCGCCCATGGCGACGATGCCGCCGCCGACCTCGCCGACGAGGAACTCGCCGTCGTTGCGGAGGTAGATGTCCTCCATCCGGAAGAAGTCGTGGTCGTAGTACACGCCGTCGCCGGGGCGCAGCCCGACCTGGGCGAGTCCTTCGCGGTGCAGCGCGAGGACGGCGCCGTGGTCGGCGGCGCGGTAGCGGCGCAGGCGCAGGTCGCCGAACCGCCATTCGGGTGGCTCGTCCGCGACGCGGACGAGGGTGCGGGCGCCCTGCCAGGGGGCGTCTTCCGAGGTCGTCATGCGGACGTCAGACCTGTTCCGCCGGGGCGACGGACGGGGTGTCCCGTGCGGGGCTCGTCACCCACGGGCCGGCCAGCGCCTCGTAGAAGTCCTTCAGCCCGGGGGCGTCGGCGCCGTGCTTGGCGGCGACGGCCGCGCCGATCTGCCGCGCGCGGTGCACGAGGATGTCGGAGCGGTGGTCGACGGGCAGGTCGAGGATGGCCTCCTGCCCGGCGGCGAGGGCCGCCTCCGGCTCGCCGGCGTGCAGCCTGCAGGTGGCGCGGTCGAGGCGGACGAGCGTCCGGTCGACGCGGTCGGTGGGCTCGTAGAGGGTGAGGGCGTGGCTCAGCACCTCGTCGCCGCTCTTGTGGTCGCCGAGGCTGGTGAAGGTGTCGCCCTCGTAGAACGCCATCTGCCGGTCGGTGAAGCCGAACACCAGGTCGCCGGTGTCGGACTTGGACAGCTGGTCGAACACCGAGCGTCCGCGCACCAGGGCGCGGCGGGCGCTCGGCGCGGCGTCGCCCCGGCCGCGCATCGCCAGCATGCCCAGCGCGCGCGCCTCCACGGCGGGCGCCATCGCGGCGGCCACCCCCGGGGTGCGGCCGGCGAGGTCTTGCGCCTTGCGCGCGAGGTGGAGGGCTTCGCGCGGGTCGCCGTAGTACATCGGGACGAGCGACTCCCGGACGGTCACCCAGGCGCGGAGCTGCCGGTCGCCGGTCTCGTCGGCGGCGGTCCGCGCCGTCCGGAAGAACGAGCGGGCCAGCCGGTGGTCGCCCAGGTTGATCATGATGAGCCCGGACAGCCCGGACAGCTGCGCCGCGATCCGGCACAGCCGTTCCTGGAGCTCCACGGGCTGCCGCTGGTCGCACATGCGCCGCACCTCGCTGAAGTCCAGCAGCACGTCGCACAGCATCCGCAGGGACGGCGTCGCCTGGTACTGGCGGCCGTAGCCGTAGGTGGTCTCCTCCCACTGGTCGAGCATGGTCGGCGAAACGGTCGCGCCGACGAGGGTGTCGTCCATCTTGCGGCGCAGGCTGTCGACCGTTCCGAGGATCTGGCCGTCGAGCGTGACGCCCGCTCCGGCCAGCAGCTGCAGAAGGGTTCTGCGGAGCACGATGTCCTCCTCTCCCACATCGATGTTCAGGGGGCCGTCGGCGCGGTCGGGGGCCCGGAGGTCGTTGACGCCGGGCGGGGGACCGTCCCCGGCCCGGGGCACGATCGCCCCGACGAGCGGACGCGTGTCGGGTTCCCGGACCGCCGCCGGCCGTTCGGGCACGCGCGGCGGGGGCGCCGCGGCGGCCGCGCCGGCACGCGCCGCGTGACCGCGGCCGCAGATGCAGGGACCCTGATAGTCCAGTTCGTGGGGCTCCACCCGGTAGACGGCGCAGAGGTAGTGGAGGTACTCGGGACCGGGTCGTTTGTAGCCGCTCTCGTAGGCCGACAGCAGCGTCTCCCCCAGCCGGGGCAGCGGCTTGCCGTCGATCTCGTAGAGCGCTTTGACCTGGGCGACGATGTCGGACAGCGCGACGCCGTGGGCGAGCCGGTGGGACTTGATCCGGCTCGTGCCGAACAGCGGGGCGCACTGTTCGTGGATCTCGCGTGCGATCTGCGCGGGGCCGCGCCCGCGGGCGAGGCCGTGCGCGCGGATCCGGCGCGCGACGTCCGTCTCTTTCCGGGGGGGTTCCGACATCGCCTCCGGCCTCCTCACCGTGCTGCCGACACGTTCGTCACCCCGGGGAGAGGCGATCGTCCCTGCCACAGCGACCGGTTACCAATTGGCCACGAGAGATAATCTCTCGCGCACGCAGCGTAACTCCGGGGCCAAGGGCGGCCAAGCGTTTCCCGTCAAGAGGAAGGGCTCCGGGGTGATCCTCGCCACCCAGGGTAGAGATTCTTCCTCCGCCGGAGGGGAACCTTCTCCCACCGGGTGAAACCTCTGTACTTCGGCGTGCGCGCGGCCCCTTGACCCGGCAGTGTGAGAATTGCAATTCTCGCCGGGAGTAACGGACCGGATCCGCTGAGTCGATCATCGACGGGCGCGGCCGGGGCGCGGCGCGGGAACTCTCCGCGACGCCGCGACGGAGGAAGGGGTGCGAAGGTGGGCAGCGACGAACGCGTCGGCTACCTCCAGGATCTGGAGCGCGAGCTCGGCACGCGCGGGCTCGTCGCCCGCGTGGTCCGGACCCGCTCCGGGCCGGCGTTCCTGCGGGTGGTGAACCCGGCGGCCGCGAGCCTCGCCGAGGACGTCACGTGCGCGCCGGTCCCCGACGGCCGCGACCACTACTACTGGTGGTCGTGGGGGGAGCGGATGGTCCGCGTGGGCGACCCGGACGCCGCCGCGCGCAAGCTCGCGCACGTCCTGCAGCCGCTGGCCCCCGCCCGCGAGACCTCCGCCGACGCCCCCCTCGGGGGCGCCTGCGGGCCCGTCCGGGAGCCGGTCCGTGAACACCCCGACGTCCGCGAGCACCGGGAGCCGGCGGCGTGCGACCGCCGCGCGCCGGTGCCCGCGGGAGAGCGGCCGCCGAGCCGCTGCTGAGACCGGGCGCGCCCCGCGCGCCGCGGCCGGAACGGCGCGGTGGCCGCGGAACGCGGGGCGCGTTCGCCGAGTCGGCCCTCCCCGGCCAGAACGTGATGCTTCCCCTGCCGTGACACTTCGGGCGCGGCGCGAGATCCGATCGTGACCGTCCCCTACGATCAAGATCGAGCCCGCCGCGCGTCACGGCGAGGTGTCACGACACCCACACTGGCCGGGGAGGGTTCGTCATGCCGCTCGCCTCGATCCTTTTCGCCGCTCCTCCGTGGGCGCGTCCCGGGTCCCCCGAGGCGGCGTGCGACGACCGGTCGCCGTCCGCCGCGTGCCGGATCGTCTGGAACGTCTCCCACAACCCCGACTTCACCCGTTTCTACGCGACCTGGCTCGACGGCCCGCTCACCACGCTGTTCTGGGTCGTCGTGACGTTCGCCGCCGCGCTCGTCCTGCGGAACCTCGCCCACCGGACGATCACCCGGGTGACCCTCCGGATGGCGGAGGGCACGATGACGGAGCGCGCCCGGGAGCGGTCGCGGTCGGCGTTCGCCGGCAGCCCCGTCCTGCTCAACAGGCGCCGCTCCCAGCGCGCGCAGACGCTCGGGTCGGTGCTGCGCTCCATCGCGTCCGTGGTGATCATCGGGACGGCCGCGTTCAGCATCCTCGGCTCGCTCGGGCTCGACCTGACGCCCGTCCTGGCGAGCGCGAGCGTCATCGGCGTCGCCGTCGGGTTCGGCGCGCAGAACATCGTCAAGGACCTCCTCGCCGGGCTGTTCATGCTGCTGGAGGACCAGTACGGCGTCGGCGACGTCATCGACGTCGGCACCGCCAAGGGGACGGTGGAGGCGGTCACGCTGCGGGTCACCCGGATGCGCGACGTCAACGGCGTCGTCTGGTACGTGCCGAACGGCGAGATCAAGAAGGTCGGCAACGAGTCGCAGAACTGGGGCCGCGCCGTCCTGGACGTCCCGGTCGAGATCCACGAGGACACCGACAAGGTGAAGGCCCTCCTGAAGGGCGCCGCGGACGAACTGGCGGCGGACGCGGCGTGGTCCGACCTCGTCCTGGAGGAGCCGTCGGTCTGGGGCGTGCAGGCGCTCGCCGGGGACGCCGTCGTCATCCGCGTCGTCCTCAAGACCGCCCCCGGACGGCAGGGCGACGTCGCCCGCGAGCTGCGCGAACGCGTCAAGCGCTCGTTCGACGAGGCGGGCGTCGCCGTCGCGACCCCCGCCGCCCCGTGATCAAGGTGCCGGACCGGCGCCGGGAGAGGCGATCTCTCGCATAGGGTGGGACGCGCTATGACGGAAAAGGTGACCTTCTACGAGGCGGTCGGCGGCGAGGAGACCTTCCGCCGGCTGGTCCACCGCTTCTACCAGGGTGTGGCCGAGGACCCGGACCTGCGCGCCCTCTACCCCGAGGAGGATCTCGGCCCCGCGGAGGAGCGGCTGCGGCTCTTCCTCATCCAGTACTGGGGCGGCCCGAACACCTACAGCGAGCGGCGCGGGCACCCGCGGCTGCGGATGCGGCACGTCCCGTTCGTCATCGGGATGGCGGAGCGCGACGCGTGGCTGCGGCACATGCGCGTCGCCGTGGACGAGCTGGAGCTGCCCGCCGAGCTGGAGCAGATGCTCTGGAACTACTTCACGATGGCCGCCAACTCCCTGGTGAACGCCCCCACATAACGGGGTAGATCGCACTATATGAGGCGATCCCCCTGGTGGCGGCATGCCGTGGTCTACGAGGTGTACGTCCGCAGCTTCGCCGACGCCGACGGGGACGGCGACGGCGATCTCGCGGGCGTCCGGTCCCGGCTCGGCCACCTGCGCGCCCTCGGCGTGGACGCGCTCTGGCTCACCCCCTTCTACCCGTCCCCGCTGGCCGACGGCGGGTACGACGTCGCCGACCACCGCGACGTCGACCCCCGCTTCGGGACGCTCGCCGACTTCGACGCCCTCGTCGCGCGGGCCCACGCCCTCGGGCTCCGCGTCATCGTCGACATCGTCCCCAACCACTCGTCCGACCGGCACCCCTGGTTCCGCGAGGCGCTCGCCGCACCGCCCGGTTCGCCCGTGCGCGACCGGTACATCTTCCGCCCCGGCAAGCCGGGCCCGTCCCCCGGTGCCGAAGCGCCGCCGAACGACTGGACGTCCGCGTTCGGCGGCCCCGCGTGGACCCGGCTGCCCGACGGCGAGTGGTACCTGCACCTGTTCGCGGCCGAGCAGCCCGACTTCAACTGGCGGCACCCCGAGGTGCGGCGCGCGTTCGAGGACGTCCTGCGGTTCTGGCTCGACCGGGGCGTGGACGGCTTCCGCATCGACGTCGCGGCGGGCCTGGTCAAGGACCCGGCGTTCGCCGACCTCGGCGCGGACCGCGCCGTGGTGAGCGGGCCGGTCTACAGCCGCGACGAGGTCCACGCGATCTACCGCACGTGGCGGCGCATCCTCGACTCCTACGACGGCGAACGCATGGCGATCGGCGAGGTGTGGACGGAGGGCCCCGACGACCTCGCGCGCTTCCTGCGCCCCGACGAGCTGCACCAGGCGTTCCAGTTCGACCTGCAGCTCGCGCCCTGGTCGGCCCCCGCGTTCCGCGAGGTGATCGACACCGCGATCGCGTCCGTCGCGCCCACCGGCGCCGCCCCCACCTGGGTGCTGTCCAGCCACGACGCGACCCGGCACGTCACCCGGTACGAGCGGCCCGCGAGCGTCCCGGGCATCGGCCTCGCCCGCGCGAAGGCCGCGCTCCTCATGCTCCTCGCGCTCCCCGGCTCCGCCTACCTGTACCAGGGCGAGGAGCTCGGCCTGCCCGAGGTCGCCGACCTGCCGGACGCGGCCCGGCAGGACCCGATCTTCCGCCGCAGCGGCGGGCGGCGGCCCGGCCGCGACGGCTGCCGCGTCCCGCTCCCCTGGTCCGGCGCGGCCCCGCCCTACGGGTTCACCACCGGCCGTCCGTGGCTGCCGATGCCGGACGGCTGGGCGTCGCTCACCGCCGAGGCCCAGGCGGCCGACCCGTCCTCGACCCTCGCCTTCTACCGGGAGGCCCTCGCCCTGCGCCGGAGCCTCCTGCCCGATCTTCCCGAGGACATCGCGTGGCTCGACGCGCCGGGCGACGCCGTCGTCTTCCGCCGCGGCCCGCTGACCTGCGCGATCAACTGCGGCGAGCACCCGATGCGGCTCCCCGCGGGCCGTGTCCTGCTGAAGAGCACGCCGCTGTTCGGGGACCTGCTGCCCGGCAACGCGGGCGCCTGGCTGGCCCCGCGGCGGGACACCGGAGCGCCCCGCCGCGGGACGGACGGCTAGAGCCGCGGCCGCTGCATCTGCAGCGGGTCGTCGGCCGCCGGGCCGGTCCGCAGGGTGCGCGGCTCGTCCCGCACGCCCGCCCAGCGCCGCACGTCCGACTCGGCGTCCGCCCGCTGCTCCGCCGGCAGCCGGGCGATCAGCCGCGCGCTGTGGTTCTGCCCGGGCGCCACGTACACGTCGGAGTCACGCGCGCCCTTGCCCAGCCGGAACGGCTCGGCGCCCCACGGGTCGTTCTCGCCGTACACGAACAGCATGTGCTCGGCGTTGCCCCGCACCCACCGGTCGATGTCCCGCATCGCGCGGCCGTGGTCGAACCGCATCGGGATGTCGCGCGGCACGTACGTCCGCGGCTGGTAGCTCGACTCGTGCCGCAGCATCGGCCGCAGGTTCCGGAACTCCGGCTTCGGCCACCCCAGCTGCGTGCCCGCCTGGTAGTAGTACGGGATGTACGCCTCGAGCCCCTGGTCGGTGTAGAACGACAGCCCCGACACGCCGTCGAGCGCCGCGTAGAGCTCGTCGTCCGACGCGGTCGCCGCGGGCAGGTCCGCGCAGTCGGACTCGAGGCTGTACTGCCAGAACGCCCACTCGAAGTCCATCACCGAGTTCTCGAACGCCCGGTCGGCCGTCCGCAGGATCTCGAACGTCCAGCCGTTCTCCGCCGCGGCCGCCTCGAACCGCTCGAGCATCGCCGGCCGCCGCTTCAGGAACTCCCGGGCGAGCGCCTTCACGTGCGCGTTGCACTCCGGGCTCCCGACCGTCTCGAAGAACGCGTCGTAGGCCCGGTCGTCCTCGTTCCGCACGTCGTTCGGCGCCACGTACACGACGCTGCCGTCCACGTCGTCCGGGTAGAACCGCTTGTGGTAGACGGCCGTCATGCCGCCCTTGCTGGCGCCCGTCGTGATCCACTTCTTCGGGTAGATCCGCTCGAGGGCCTCGATGATGCGGTGCTGGTCGGTCGCGGCCTGCCAGATCGTGTCCTTGCGCCAGTCCGTCGGCTCCGGCCGCGACGGGCTGAAGTAGCGGTACTCCATCGAGATCTGGTTGCCGTTCACCAGCGCGGTGGGCTCGGCGGTGAACATGACCTCGGGCGTGTGGTAGCCGCTGGTGTAGAAGACCATCGGCCGGTCGGTCGAGACGTGCTGGAGCATGATCCGCTGCTCGAACCACCGCCCCGACGGCCTGCGGTGGTCGACGGGCTGCCGGTAGGTCAGCCAGAACCACCGCTGCCCGGGAATCGTCGAGGGCTTCTCCGTCACCTCCATGCCCGGGATCGCGTCGAGCCGGGCGCCGATGTCGCCCGCCTGCGCCGTGACCTGCGTCGTGGTCGCCGCCTGCGCAGCGGTGAGGCCGGTTCCGGCCAGACCCGCCGCGAGCAGCAGCGCCACCGCCCCTTGTGAGACGCGCCGCATTGTGTCCCTTTCCACGTGGGTTCGCCACATTTGCGTCGCGACACTAGAGCGAAAACCCGGGCAAAAACGGATTCCTGCGCCGCTCGTTACTTATCCGTGATCACCCAGTGTCATGCGGACGACGACCGAACTTTCCCTTGGAAGGGCAGAAAGAAGACACGCAGGACACTGGGTGGTCACGGCCCCGGCAGCGTCCGGACACCGCGTTCGGCCGGGACGGGCGGGCGCCGACGTCCGATCGGCACACGCCGCACCGGAGATCAGGAGCCCGGCCTTTGGACAGCGGCGGCCCCAAGCTGCGACCACGCCATCGAAGATCAACCGCGAGGCCGGCAATCGACCGCGACACCCGTGACCGGACGCAACATCGAAGATCAAGCTCGGCGCCCGAAACCGACCGCGAAACGGGGAAGCAGCCCTGCCGGAGCAGGCCGTCGGGCGGGCGGGCGGGCGGCGCCGGGCGAGCCGACGCCGAACGAAGCGGGTCAGGCGTCGGGGGCGAGGTAGCGGCCGATGAACTCGCGCTCGTGGGGGGTGAACCGGCGCAGGCGGTTGGCCTCGACGTCGAACGCGACGAGCGTCGACGTGGCCGCGGCGTAGACGTTGTCGTCGTCCCGGACCTCGTAGGCGAGCTTGAACGACGCCGCGCGGACCTCGGTCACCCACGTCTCGACCCGGATCGGGTAGACGGTCGGCAGCAGCGGGAGCCGGTAGTCGATCTCGTGCCGGGAGATCACCATGCCGCGGACGGGCTCCTCGCCCTTGCGCACCGGGTCGCCGTGCAGCATCTCCAGGCGGGCGTCCTCCAGGTAGCCGAGGAACTTGACGTTGTTCACGTGCCCCTGGGAGTCGATGTCCCCGAAGCGGATGTGGAACTCGTAGACGTGCCGGTACTCGACCGCGGGCTTGTCCGTCATGTCCTCGCCTGGGGTTATTGGGGGGATTGATGTGATCGGCCCGATGCTACCGGCGGCCGGTGGCGCCTCCGTACTGCGGGACGTGACAAAAAACGGTCGCCGCCACGCGCACGCGCGGCGGCGACCGTCCGGAAGACCGCTAGTCCCGCGTCAGCTTGCGGTGCGTGACGCGGTGCGGGCGCGCGGCGTCGGCGCCGAGCCGCTCGATCTTGTTCTTCTCGTAGTCGGCGAAGTTGCCCTCGAACCAGAACCAGCTCGAACCGCCCTCCCACGCCAGGATGTGCGTGGCGATGCGGTCGAGGAACCACCGGTCGTGCGAGGTGATCACGGCGCAGCCGGGGAACTCCAGCAGCGCGTTCTCCAGGCTCGACAGGGTCTCGGTGTCGAGGTCGTTGGTCGGCTCGTCCAGCAGCAGGACGTTGCCGCCCTGCTTCAGCGTCAGCGCCAGGTTCAGCCGGTTGCGCTCGCCGCCCGACAGGACGCCCGACGGCTTCTGCTGGTCGGGGCCCTTGAAGCCGAACGCCGCGACGTACGCGCGGGACGGCATCTCGACCTGGCCGACGTTGATGTGGTCGAGCCCGTCCGACACGACCTCCCACACGGTCTTCTTCGGGTCGATGCCGCCGCGCCCCTGGTCGACGTAGGAGACCTGGACGGTCTCGCCGAGCCGCAGGTCGCCGCCGTCCGGCTTCTCCTCACCGACGATCATCCGGAACAGCGTGGTCTTGCCGACGCCGTTCGGGCCGATGATGCCGACGATGCCGTTCGGCGGCAGGTTGAACGTCAGCCCGTCCATCAGGACCCGGTCGCCGAAGCCCTTGGTCAGCTTGTCGGACACGATCACCGTGTTGCCGAGCCGCGGACCCGGCGGGATCTGGATCTCCTCGAAGTCCAGCTTGCGGGTCTTGGCGGCCTCAGCGGCCATCTCCTCGTACCGCTCCAGACGCGCCTTGCTCTTCGTCTGCCGCGCCTTCGGGTTCGAGCGGACCCACTCCAGTTCGTCCTGCAGGCGCTTCTTGCGCTTGGCGTCCTTGTTGCCCTCGACCTTGAGCCGCTCCTGCTTCTTCTCCAGGTAGACGGAGTAGTTGCCCTCGTACGGGTAGCAGCGGCCCCGGTCGAGCTCCAGAATCCAGGTCGCGACGTTGTCCAGGAAGTACCGGTCGTGGGTGACGGCGAGGACGGTGCCCTCGTACTTCGCGAGGAACTGCTCGAGCCACTGCACGCTCTCGGCGTCCAGGTGGTTGGTGGGCTCGTCCAGCAGCAGCAGGTCGGGGGCCTCCAGCAGGAGCTTGCACAGCGCGACCCGGCGCCGCTCACCACCCGACAGCTTCGTCACGTCGGCGTCCGGCGGCGGGCAGCGCAGCGCGTCCATCGCCTGCTCGAGCTGGCTGTCGAGGTCCCAGGCGTTGCGGTGGTCGAGCTGCTCCTGCAGCTTGCCCATCTCCGCCATGAGCTCGTCGGAGTAGTCCGTCGCCATCTCTTCGGCGATCTGGTTGAACCGGTCGAGCATCGCCTTCGTCTCGGCGACGCCCTCCTGGACGTTCTCCAGAACGTTCTTCTCCTCGTTGAGCGGCGGCTCCTGCTGCAGCATCCCCACCGTGAAGCCCGGCATGAGACGCGCGTCGCCGTTCGACGGCTGTTCCAGACCGGCCATCATCCGCAGCAGCGTCGACTTACCGGTGCCGTTCGGCCCCAGGACGCCGATCTTGGCGCCGGGCTGGAAATGCAGGGTGACGTCGTCCAGGACGACCTTGTCGCCATGTGCCTTGCGCACACGCTGCATCGTGTAGATGTACTCGGCCATATATTCAAGCCTAGAGGGTCCGCGGCACCGCTTGGTCTCACTCGCCGGACATCCCGCCCCCACCGACCCCCCGGGTGGCGGGGCGGCGGGGTGGGGCGGGTCAGGTTTCGGTGGTTCGGGGGCCTTCGAGGGCGGGGAGGCAGACGCGGTCGCGGCCGGACGACTTGGCGCGGTAGAGCGCGAGGTCGGCCGCCGCGAGGAGTTCGATCAGGTCCTCCCCGTGGGTGTCGAAGAGCGCGACGCCGATCGACACGGTGACCGTCACCGTGCCGTCCTCCGCGGGCACCGCGAGCCGCTTCATGCGGCCCCGCAGCCGTTCGGCCACGCGGCACGCCTCGACCGTGTCGGCGCCGGGGAGCAGGACCACGAACTCCTCGCCGCCGAACCGCCCCACCACGTCGTAGTCGCGCAGCTGGTGGCACAGCGTGCTCGCGACGGCGACGAGGACCTGGTCGCCGACCAGGTGGCCGTGGGTGTCGTTGACCCGCTTGAAATGGTCGATGTCGATCAGGAGCAGGGCCAGTCCCGCATGCGTCCGCTGGGCGCGGGACAGCTCGGTGTCGGCCTCCCGCTGCCAGGCCGCGGCGTTCAGCAGACCGGTCTTGGCGTCGGTCCGGGCCGCCGCCTGCAACTGCTGGTGCATCAGGCTGCGTTGCAGCAGCATCACCGGAGGCAGCGCCAGGAGCAGCAGCCACGGCGTCAGCGCCGCGGTCACCGCCACCAGGATGCCGACGCACAGCTCCACCACGTCCAGCAGGAGGCTCTCGCGCGTCCAGAGGACGTCGCGCCAGCGCCCCTGCGGGTTGGCGGCGTGGGCCGCGATCCCGACCAGGGCGGCGTTCACCACGGTGAACAGCGCCGCGCAGCCGACCGCCGCCGCGACCTCCGGGCACGCCTCCACCACCCACTGCGCGCCCGCGAGCGGATTCGGCACCACCTGGTGGAAGACGACCGACGCGCAGGCCCCCGCCAGGCCGTGGGCCGACGCCACCAGCACCCGCCGGTACACGAGCGTCCGCCGCACCCGGAACTGCAGCAGTGCCTGCAGCGGAATGGGCATCAGCAGCGCGTACACCGGCGGCAGGAGCAGCGCCACCGGCAGCCACCAGGCCGACAGCAGGTCCCGCGCGACCCCGGCCGGGATCCCGAGCCGGCGCGTCGCCTCGATGCACACCGCTCCGCAGGCCACCAGCGCCCCGAACGTCACCAGGTCGTCGGCGCGCCAGGAGGCGGTGACCACCCCCGCGACGAGGAGCGCCACATGGACGGCGACGACCGTGGGCACGTACACCACGAGCAGGGACGGACGTCCCGTGATCGCCCTGCGCCGGGGCCTGCGGGCCAGTTCCCCACCACGGTCCTCGGCTGACGACTGCACTGCCGTCATCCTTCCCCCTTACACGCATCACGTTGTGTAACACGATAGTTGCAAGGTGTGCGGAAGGGGCGTGAAACAGGTACCTTCGGTAGGGCACATGCGGCTGACCTTCGCGGGCACCCGCCGGCGGTCCCCGCGGAACGCGCGGCCCACATCCACCCAAAGGGGAAGGATCATGCGCGGCGTCTCCTGGATCTGACATCTCGCGCTCATCGAGTCGCCCACGGCCGTCGGACGCCCCGCCGGGCGCCGGACCGGTCTGCAACGTGACCGCCTCGGCCGCTCCGGGACGATCCCCGTATGCCTCACCTCCATGACTCGTTCGACGATCGACGGGCAGGCGGCGGCCGCGGTCAGGCGGCCCGGGGTTCTCGATCCGTGAGGGCCGCTCTTCGCATGGGGGTGAACTCGGCGGTGCCCCGGGAGAGGTCGTGCCCCAGGGTGGCCGCCTCGATGTCGACGGCGGTGCGCCACCGGCCGTCCCGCTCGTACTGGCGGACGCGGAGGCGGCCGGTGACGACGACGGGCGTGCCGCGACCGATCTGCGACGCCTGGACGTTGTCGGCGAGGGCGCGGCGGCAGATCGCGGTCATGAACTGGGTCTCCTGGTCGACCCACTCGCCGGTCTCCCGGTCGTAGCGGCGGGGCGTGCAGCCGATCCGCAGCGAGAGGAAAGGGGCGCCGCTCGCCGTGACCACGTACGCGGGGTCGGCGACGGCCCAGCCGATGACGGTGACGTGCGCTTCGTTCATGGTGCCCTCCGGTGTCCGCGTGGTGATTCCACGGTGACGCGGCGAAGGGACACCCGGAAGGAAAATCCGGGGCTGTGGATAACTTCGCGCGGACGGGCCGCCGCGGCCCGGAAAGGTCGCGTCGTCTCGTCCCGGTTCTCCGGATTCGCGCCGTCGCGGGTCCGTCCGCGCTACTTGCCGAGGGCCACGTCCACGTCGCGGCGGAAGTCGGCGTAGGCGCGCAGGTCGGCCTCGATGGGGTCGATGACCTTCTCCCGGGCGACCCGCTCGATGCCCTCGCGCATGTGGTCCTCCATCTTCTCGCCGTGCTTGGCCGATGAGAGGGCCACCAGGTTGCGGCAGGCCGAGGTGGTGAGGCGGCCCATGCCGAGGGTGCACAGGACGAGGACGGCGACGTAGGGGATCAGGCCCGCGTCGCCGAGGGGGCCGGGGGCGGTGGCGTCCATGACGCCGAAGCCGATGAGGACGGCGATCCACACGGCGCTGAGGGCCGCGACGAGCGCGAGGAAGTACTGCCAGGTCTTGACCAGCCACCACCAGCGCGGCACCTGGTTGAAGCTCGGCAGGGCGGCGCGGAGGGACTCGCCGAGGGCCTCGGGGATCTCCGCGGCGCGGGACCGGGCCGCCATCCGGACGGACCGGGCCCAGTGGACGGGCAGTTCGGCCGCGACGCCCTCCGCGACGCCGTGGAGCGCGACGTCCACGTCGCCCTGCTGGGCGCCGACGGGGCCGGTGAAGGCGCCGCGGAGTTCCTCGCGGAGCTCGGTGAGGCGCATCCGGCGGAGCGGGTCGGAGCGGAGGCGGGTGATCAGGGTCGTGACGGGCCAGTCGATGAAGTCGGCGGCGCGCAGCTCGTAGGCGCTCTCCATGGCCTCGGCGACGGCGGGGGCGCCCGCGGCGTCGCCGAACGCCTGGACGAGCTCGACGCGGCGGCCGTCGTCGATCGTGGTCGGGGGTTCGGCGTCGAGGCGGTGCTCGGCGAAGCGTTCGGCGATCCGGTCGATGTCGGTGGACAGCCGCTCGGTGCGGGCGCGGCGCGCGGCGACGGTGTCGACGAGGACCTCGCGGAAGCCCGTCACGCCGCCCTCGGCGACGGCGGACGACGTCACGATGCGGGGGTCGGCGAGCCCTTCGGCCTCCAGGAGGCGGCGCAGGTCGGCGACGCAGTCGTCGATCTCGGCGGGGCCGAGCCGGTCGACCTGGTTGAGGACGATCAGGGTGACGCCGGTGTGCCGGGCGAACGGGACGATGTAGTTGCGGTGCAGGGACGCGTCGGCGTACTTCTGCGGGTCGACGACCCAGACGAGCAGGTCGGCGACGGTGACGAACCGGTCGACCTCGGCGCGGTGCATCGCCTGGATCGAGTCGTGGTCGGGCAGGTCGAGCAGGACGAGTCCCTGCAGGGAGCCGTCGGCGCGGTCGGCGGCGCCGGCGCGGGCGAAGCGGTGCTTCTTGTCGACGTCGAGCCAGTCGAGGAGGGGGCCGGCGCCGTCGAGGCCCCAGACGCAGGCGTGCGCCTTGGACGTCATCGGGCGGCGCATGCCGGGGGGCGACAGTTCGAGGCCGCAGATGGCGTTGAACAGGGACGACTTGCCGCTGCCGGTGCCGCCCGCGAGGGTCACGACGGTGTGCTCCCCGGACAGCTTGAGCCGCTGCCCGGCGCGGTCGAGGAGGGCCCCGGCCTCCTCGAGGAGGGGCCGGTCGAGCCGTCCGGCGCCCGCCCGGACGAGCCGGTCGAGGCCGTCGAGGCGGTCGGTGAGGGCGGGCGCGGCGGCGGGCTCGGGGGGCACGGCGTCGGAGGCGACGGGGATCGGGCCGGTGCCGGCCGGGGAGCTCGCCGGTGAGTTCGCGGGGACGGCCGATGTCGTCATCGGGCAACCTCGAGGTTGTAGGTGGCCTGGTACAGCTGGACGGGGACGGTCTCGTCGGGGATGCCGACGGTGTCGAGGACCTGCCCGAACCGGATCGCCTCCTCGTCGAACAGCATCCCGATGCGGCTGCGCAGGTCGGCGCGGGCCTTGGCGCCCATCCCGCGGAGGGACTCGGCGCCGAACAGGGCCTTGAGCAGGCGCTGCGGGACGGCGCCGCCCTCGTCGTCGGCGGCGCCGTGGCCGAGCAGCCCGACGGTCAGGACGAGCGAGACCGCCTCGGTGTCGAACGAGACCAGCTTCGCGACCGAGCGCTTGGTGACGCCCTCGGTGCGGATGAGTTCCTGGACGTGGTCCTGCCAGGCGCTGACGGCCCGGGTGACGCGGCGGGCGAGTTCCGGGGAGACCGTGCCGATCTCGGCGGCGGGGCCGGACACGACAGGGCCGCCCGCGGGGTGCTCGCGCCACAGGGCGAGGACCTGTTCGGCACCGCGCTCGGCGGAGGCGATGATCGTCGATTCGAGGCTGCTGCGCAGGGCGGCCTTGAGCGCGCGCACACGGGTGGGGCTGCGGCGCCGCCGGTTCGAGCCGCGTCCCTTGCGCGCGCGCTGGACGTGCAGGGAGCGGAGCAGGTCGCCCGTCCCGGCGAAGTCCTGCCAGCGGGCGAGCGCCTCGCCGCGCAGGAGGGAGCCGTTGCGGGTGGCCTCGTCGAGTTCGGCGAGGGCGGTGCCGTAGCCGGTCTCGACGGCGCGGGCGAGTTCGGCGCGCTGCCCGGCCTGCGCCTCGACGTGCTCGCCGATCTCGGCGACGCGGTCGCGGATGCTGTCCAGGACGGCGGCGAGGGTGTCGCCGACGACGATCTCGCGGCCGGAGGTGTCGGCGGCGACGCCGGTGAGCCAGGCGCGGACGTCGGCGACGGCCTCCTCCGGCAGCCGGCTCTCCTCGATGCGGGTCTCGGGGACGGTGAACCGCCGCGCGTCGCCGAGGCCGTGCTCGTCCAGCATCTCGCCGAAGTGCTCGACGACCTCGGCGGCTCCGGCTCCCGCGGATCCCTGCGGGATGCGCGACAGGACGACGCCGACCGTGGCGCCGTTCTCCTTCGCGCGCTCGATCATCTGCCACACCATCGCGTCGGCGTACCGGGCGGCGGTGGTGACGCACAGCCACAGGTCGGCGGCCGCCATCAGCTTCGTGGCGAACTCGTAGTGGTCCTCGAAGACGGAGTCGAAGTCGGGGCTGTCGAGGAGGGCGAGGCCGGGCGGCAGCGCGTCGCTGGCGATGACGACGAGCTGGTCGCCGGCGATGGCGTCCGGCGCGGGGCCGCGGACGCGTCCCATGCCGGGCAGCAGCGGCCCCTCCAGGAACCAGTCGGCGTGGTCGGGGTGGCAGACCAGGATCGGGCTGCTGGTGGTGGGGCGGAGCACGCCGGTGGCGCTGACGCGGGACCCGACGAGCGTGTTGACCAGCGTCGATTTGCCCGCGCCGGTCGATCCGCCGAGGACCACCAGCAGCGGGGTGCCGGCCGCCTGGATGCGCGGGAGGACGTAGTCCTCGATCTGGGCGCGCAGTTCGTCGCGGAGCTCCTTCGCCGCGGCGGCGCCGGGCAGGTCGAGGACGAACTCGAACGCGCCGAGCCGCTCGCGGAGCGCGGTCAGCGCCTGGATCAGCTCGCCCTGCCGGACGGTCCCGGCGCCGTCGCGCGGGTCGCGCCGCGCGGGCCGCTCGGCGACCTCCGCCGCGGCCTTCTCGCCGTCCGCGTCTTCCTCGCGCGCGCTTTCCTCGCGCGGCTCTTCCCGGGCCGGGTCCTCCTTGCGCGCGTGCTTGCCCCTGGCCTTCTCCTTCCGGCTCGCGTCGTGCTCGGGGGCGGCGCCGGACGCGGCGTCCGGCTCGTCCCGGACGGCGGGCACGGCGCGTCCCTCGGACGCCGCCCGCGGCTCGGGCGCCGCGGGGTCCCGTTCGCCGGTACCCGGGCCGGTGCCCGCCTCCTCGTCGTGAACCGCGCTCTGCTCTGCGGGGGGTGTCACGGATCCCGTCCCATGTCGGCTGGAATGTCGGCTCGTTCGTCGGCTCGGATCATGTCGATCTCGCGTCCCACGGCCACCACGTCGCCCACCACGACGATCGCCGGGGGCCGGACGCCGGCGGCCGCCATCGCGTCCGCGACCGTGGCGAGGGTGGCCGTGACGGTCCGCTGGGCGGGCCGGGTGCCGTCCTGGATCACGGCGACCGGCGTGTCGGACGCTCGACCATAGCGCACGAGGGTCTCGGCGATGAGGGGCATCCGCTCGACCGCCATGAGCAGGACGAGCGTGCCGTGGGCGCGGCCGAGCGCCGCCCAGTCGACCGTGGAGTCGGGGTGGTCCGGCGCGACGTGCGCGGAGACAACGTGGAACTCCTGCGCGACGCCCCGGTGGGTGACCGGGATGCCCGCGGCCGAGGGCACGGCGACGGCGCTGGTGATCCCGGGGACGACCGTCACCGGGACGCCGTGCCGGGCGCAGTGCAGCGCCTCCTCGCCGCCGCGGCCGAACACGAACGGGTCGCCGCCCTTGAGCCGGACGACGAACCGGCCGCGTTTCGCCTGCTCGACGAGGTGGTCGTTGATGCGTTCCTGGGTGACCGTGCGCCCGTAGGGGATCTTCGCGGCGTCGATGACCTCGACGTCGTCGGGCAGCTCGTCGAGCAGTTCGGCGGGGGCGAGCCGGTCGGTGACGACGACGTCGGCCATCGCGAGCAGCTGCCGCCCGCGGACGGTGATCAGCCCCGGGTCGCCGGGGCCGCCGCCGACGAGCGCCACGCCCGCCGGCTTCGTGCGGGACTCCCGCGACTCGAGGGCGCCGTCGCGCAGGCCGTCCACGACGGCGTCGCGGATGCCGGCGGCGCGGCGCGGGTCGCCGCCGAGCAGCACCCCGACCGTCGCGTCGCCGGCGCGGCCGCTCGCGGGCGTCCAGGCGGGGGACGACTCGGCGTCGTCGGCCCGCACGGACCAGATCCGGGCGGCCTCGGCCTCGGCGACGACCTCGCCGTTGACCTTGGCGTCGTCGGTGACGGCCTGGACGAGCCAGGCGTCCGCGCAGTCGCCGGGGGCGTAGCGGCGGCGGTGCCAGACGACCCGGCCGTCGTCGATCAGCGCCTCCAGGGACGCGGTCACCTCGGGGGACACCAGCACGACCTCGGCTCCGGCCGCCAGCAGCGCGGGAACGCGGCGCTGGGCGACCCGTCCGCCGCCGACGACGACGACGCGTCGCCCGGCGAGTCGCAGGCCTAGCAGGTACGGGGGCACGTCGGGAAATCTCTCGCTCGTACGGTTGACTTGCGGGCGCCGGTGACCGACAAGTTTCTTCGTTCAACAACGTTACTCGGCTTGGGGAGTCCATGGAGAGGGGCTCCGGCGAGTCGATAGCCGAGCGTGACTCAGTCCGTGATCATGTCGTTACGGGGCCGCGTCCTTCCCGCTGACGCCCGCCGAATCGAAGGTGGCGACCTCGTGCAGCACCCGAACGGCGCCCTGGACCAGCGGCAGCGCGAGCAGAGCGCCGGTCCCCTCGCCGAGCCGCAACTCCAGGTCGACCAGCGGGCGCAGGCCCAGGCGCTCGATGGCGGCGGCGTGCCCGGGTTCGGCGGAGCGGTGCCCGGCGACGCAGGCGTGCAGGGCGTCCGGGCACAGCGCGGCCGCGGCGAGCGCGGCGGCCCCGGCGATCACGCCGTCCAGGACGACCGGGGCGCGCAGCGCGGCGCCGCCGAGGACGAACCCGGCGAGCGCGGCGTGCTCCAGGCCGCCGACCGCGGCCAGGACGTCCAGGGGGTCCCGGTCGCGGGCGCCGTCCAGCAGGCCGTGCCGGACGAGCGCCGCGCGGACGATCTCGACCTTGCGGGCGTGCGTGGCGTCGTCCACGCCCGTCCCCCGGCCGGTGACGCGCTCGGGCGGCAGGCCGGTGAACGCGGCGATCAGCGCGGCGGACGCGGTGGTGTTCGCGATGCCCATGTCGCCGGTGACCAGGCAGCGGGCGCCCGCGGACACCAGTTCGCGGGCCACCTCGATGCCGGTCTCGACGGCCCGGCGCACCTGCTCGCCGGTCATCGCGGGGCCCAGCGTCATGTCGGCGGTGCCGTGCGCGATCTTGCGGCGGAGCAGGCCGGGGGCGGCGTCCAGATCGGCGGCGACGCCGACGTCCACGACGCTGACCTCGGCGCCGACCTGCCCGGCGAACGCGTTGACGACCGCGCCGCCCGCGAGGAAGTTCGCGACCATCTGCGCGGTGACCTCCTGCGGCCAGGGGGTCACGCCCTGCGCGTGGACGCCGTGGTCGGCGGCGAACACCGCGACGGCGGCCGGTTCGGGCAGCGGCGGCGGGCAGTGCCCGGCGAGCCCGGCGAGCCGGACCGACACCTCCTCCAGCACGCCGAGGGACCCGGGCGGCTTGGTGAGGCGGGCCTGGTGCTCGCGGGCGTCGCGGATCGCGGCCTCGTCCGGCGGCGCGATCGCGGCGACCGTCTGCTCGATCATGTGCACGGTTTCCTTCCCGGGCAGCGCGCGCCGCCCGTACTCCTCCTCGTGGACGGCCCAGGCGAGGGGCCGGCGGCGCGCCCAGCCGGTCAGGTCGAGGACGGGCGCGGGCGGGAACCCGGTCACGTGCCCGACGCACAGGTAGGCGACGATCTCGACGTCGGCGGGCAGGCCGAGCTCGGCGGCCAGTTCGCGCTCGTCGAAGAAGCTGACCCAGCCGGCGGCGAGCCCTTCGGCGCGGGCGGCCAGCCACAGGTTCTGGACGGCGCAGGCCACCGAGTACTGGGCGGTGCTCGGCTGGGCGTGGCGGCCGAGCGGGTTGCGTCCGCCGCGCGTGGGGTCGCAGGTGACGACGATGTTCACCGGGGCCTCGCGGATGGCCTCGATCTTGAGCCCGTCGAAGCGGGCGGCGCGCGCGGGCGGCAGCGTGGCCGCGTAGCCGTCGCGTTGACGTTCGGCCAGGGCGCGGATGCGTTCGCGTTTGGCGGCGTCCCGGATGATGAGGAAGTCCCAGGGCTGGGTCAGCCCGACGGACGGCGCCCGGTGCGCGGCCTCCAGGACCCGGGTGAGGACGTCGTCGTCGATGGGGTCGGGCAGGAAGCCCTCCCGGACGTCGCGCCGTTCGGCGATGGCGCGGTGGACGGCTCGACGTTCGTCCGGCGCGAAGGCGTGCGCGAGATCGCCCGGTTCGGGGGTGCCCGGTTCGGGGCCGTCAGATGCCGAGCTCACCCATGACCTCCAGAAGCGCATCGTTGGACGTGCGGTCGCGGACGGCGATGCGGAGCCAGTCGGGGCCGAGTCCGGGGAACGTGTCGCCGCGCCTGACCGCGTAACCGCGTTGCCGTAGCAGTGCCCTGATGCCGAGGGCGTCCGGGATGCGGACGCAAAGGAACGACGCGCGCGCGCCGGGAACGACGTACAGGCCCCGTCCGGTGAGTTCGGCGGCCAGCCGGTCCCGTTCGGTCCCGAGTTCGACGGCCCATTTCTCGGCCTCCGCGACGGCCTCGGGCGCGGAGCACTCCTCGACGGCGACGAGCGCGGGCGTGGACACGGCCCACAGCGGCTGCGCCTCCGCCAGCCGGGCCACGAGACCGGGCGCGGCCAGCACGTACCCGGCGCGGAGCCCCGCCAGCCCCCACGTCTTGGTGAGCGACCGGATGACGACGACCCCGGCGGGCAGCCGCGCGGCGAGCGACTCGGGCTCGCCGGGCACGCAGTCCATGAACGCCTCGTCCACCACGACCGTCCGGCCGGGACGGGCGAGCGCCGCGACCGCCGCGGCGGGGTGCAGCACCGACGTCGGGTTCGTCGGGTTCCCGATCACGACGAGGTCGGCGGCGTGCGGCACCGCCGCGGGGTCGAGCACGAAGTCGGCGCCGAGCACGACGCGCTCGACGTCGTGCCCGGCCGCCCGCAGCGCGGCCTCCGGCTCGGTGAACTGCGGGTGCACCACGACGGCCCGTTCCGGTGCCAGCACCCGCGCGAGCAGCACGAACGCCTCGGCGGCGCCCGCCGTGAGCAGTACCTCCTCGACCGAGCGGCCGTGCCGCCGCGCCACCGCGCGGCGCGCCGCCCGCGGATCGGGGTAGGCGGCCAGGTCGGCGACCGACGCCCGGATCCGGTCGGCGAGCCACGCGGGCGGCATGCCGGTCCGCACGTTCACCGCGAAGTCGGCGAGGCCGTCCCCGATCTCGGCGTCCCCGTGGTGCCGCAGGTCGACGTCGCGTCCCGCCATGCCCGTGGTCACCGGCCCTCCTCGTGATACAGCAGGGCGTTGACGGCCGCGGCGGCGACCGCGGAGCCGCCCTTCTCGGACACGTTGCTGAGCTGCGGCAGCCCGCTCGCGCGCAGCGCCTCCTTCGCCTCGGCGGCGCCGACGAACCCGACCGGGACGCCGATGACCAGCGCCGGGCCGACCCGCCGGTCGATGATCTCGAAGATCGCCTCGGGCGCCGACCCGACGACCCACACCGCGCCGGGCCCCACGTCGGCGTACGCGAGCCGGACGGCCGCGGCCGGACGGGTGATGCCCGCGGCCCGCGACATCCGCGCGGCGGCCGGGTCGGCGGCGTGGCAGACGGTCTCCCGCGCGGTGATCCCGGCGGCGACCATGCCCTCGTCGGTCACGATCGGCGCGCCGGAGTGCAGCGCCTCCCAGCCGCGCCGGAGGGACTCCTCCTCGGTCACCAGGTCGACCGCGTACTCCAGGTCGGCGGTGGCGTGGATGACCCGCTCGGCGACCGCCCGCCACAGCGGCGGCATCGGGGACAGGTCGACACGGGACCGCAGGATCTCATACGACCGGATCTCCACCGGATGCGGCTGGCGTACGCTCACAGGAGCCTCCTGCTGGGTCACGGGCCATCCTCGCTGTCGCCGTCCCCGGGCGCGTGCCGCTCCGGGAGGAAGTACCAGGGTTTCACGGCTTCTGCCCCGTCATGCCGGGATGCGGGCACATGCCGGGATAGGCACGCCGCGTCCGGTTCGGCGGCCATCGCCAGGGCGGCGGTCGCACGCCCGGACGCGCGCTTGGGGACCGCGAGGCGGACGGGCCCGCCGCAGAGCGCGCGCGCCGCGTGCAGGGCCGCGGCCTCCGCGACGCTCGGCGTCCCCGCCCGCGAGCGCGCGACGTCTGACGGGTTCGGCACCGTGACCTGCGCCAGCACGGGCACAGGGTAGGCGACGAGCGGCAGGCCGCGGTCTCGTGCAGCGGCGCGGACGGCGGGCTCGCCGCCCCGCCCCTCGGCGGTCGCGGCGCACCAGACGGCGTCCGGGCGCACGCCCGCCTCCCGCAGCACGGCGTCCAGCAGCGCGCCGACCTCGCCCGCACCGGCCGCCGTGGACACACCGACACCGATCACCGCAACATGCGTCGTACCGGTCACAACGGCGGCGTCCTCTCGACCGGACGCCCCGCTGGCGGGGCGGGCCGCACGGGTTCGGGAGCGCTGCGGCGCGCCCACACGATGGTCACGGGCGGGTACTGCGCCCCCGAGTCGGCGGCCCCCGAGTCGCTGGCCTGCGAACCCAGGCCCTGCGAACCCGCGACCTGCGAGTCGGTGGCCTGCGAGTCCGCCGCTCGCGAACCCGAGGCCAGCGAACCCAGGGCCCGCGGCGGGGCGAGCGGGGTTACGGCGAATGTGGCGGCGCGGGCGGTGAAGCCCGCGTCGGCCAGGGCGTCCACGATCTCCGGGGCGCGGCGCTCGTCCGCCGTCGCGACGAACCGGTCCAGGGCACGGGGCGCGCAGGCGCCGACGGCGGCGGGTTCCGCGTCGGCCAGGAAGACCGCGTCCGGGTCCGGGAGGTGGTCGAGGACGGACGGGAGCGCGCCGCGCGCCACCGCGACGCGCACGCGGCGGGCGCGGACGGCCGCGCGGATCCGCTCGCAGGACGCCGCGTCCGGGCCCACGGCGACGGCGGCCGCGCCGAACCGGGCGCACTCGGCCGCGACGGAGCCGTCGCCGGACCCGAGGTCCCACACCAGGTCGCCCGTGCGCGGGCCGAGCCGGGCGAGGACGAACGCCCTGGTCTCAGGCGCGAGGGCCGCGCCGTCGAAGCCGTCCAGCGCCCAGCCGTCCGGGCCGGGCGGGCGCGCGGTCCAGCCGGGGACGTCCGGCGAGCGGCGCTCGTCCAGGACGAGCACGACCTGCGGGGCGTTCCAGGGGCGCGTCGTCGCCTCGGCCGGACGGACGCGCACCACGCGTTCGTCCGGTCCGTCGAGGTCCTCGCAGACGACGAAGGTGCGCGGGGTCTGCGGGAACAGCGCGCGCGCCAGTTCCGCTGGGCCCGCGCCGGGAGCGGTCAGCACCGCGACCTTCGGGTGGGCGCGGCACGCGTTCACCGCGCGGCGCAGCTCGTGCGCCGACACGATCAACGCGTCCTCCCAGGGCAGACCGGCGCGCGCGCACGCGCGGACCACGAGGGATCCGTCCATGTTTACCGCGCCATGCGCCCGAACATGCCGACCATGCGCTGCCCCGAGGCGTCCACCAGCACCACCTGGGCCGCCACCGATCCGGCCCGGCGCTCCAGCTCGCCCGCGGTGCGGCGGCACAGCTCGCGGCCGCACGGCCCGAGCCGTCCGGCGGACTCCCACAGCTCGTAGGCGCGCCCCGGGTCGGCGGCGGCGACCTCGGCGGCGAGCGCGCCGCCGCCGTCGCCCGCCATGTCGGCGGTGATCTCGCCCAGCACCGGCCCGACGATGGCGGCCTGGTCGGCCATCCCGGCGACGAGGACGACCTGCCGGAGCCCGCGCCCGGCGGCCTCCCGCAGCGCGTCCAGGTCGACCGGCGCGAAGCAGCCGTCCGGCAGCTTCGGCAGCATCCTGCGCGCCGCGTCCTCCGCGCCGCCGCCGTACATCACCAGCGTCTCGTCGTTCATGCCCGTCCCTCCCCGTCGTGGGCGACGAGCCTCCCGGAGGGACGGTCCGCGGACGGACGCGGCGCGCCGGGGAACGGCGGATCGATCAGCACGTCGGGGCGCGCCGCCGCGACGCCGCGCGCCGCGTCCCGGAAGACGTCCGGGTCGCCGAGCGCGAACGCGACCGTGCGGGCGCCGTCGTCCAGGGCGGCGAGCACGGCGGCGGCGGGGTCGCCGTCCACGCGCCGGAGCCGGGTCGTGTGCGCGCGCACGGGAGCGTCGGGCGCGTCGGCGACGAGCACGGCGTCGGCCTCGTGCAGCAGCCGCAGCGCCCGGACGGTGACCAGGTCGGGATCGCCCGGGCCGACGTCCACGGGCACGAGCCGCGCGGGACGCTCGTCCCGCAGGTCGGGCGCGATGCGGCTGAACACGAACATGTCCCGGTTGGCGCCGTCGTCGACCTCGGCGCCGCGCGCGCGTCCCTCCCGCCAGAACCGGGCCTTCTCCGCCACCCGGATGGACGGCGCGTTGCTGACGAGGGCGCGCAGCTCCACCCGGTACAGGCCGCAGTCTTGCAGCGCCCAGTCCGAGACCAGGCGAAGTGCCTCGGTCGCGTACCCCTTCCCGCGCGCGCTTGGCCGCATCCCGTATCCGACCTCGCAGGTGCCCTGCGTCCAGTCGACCTTGAACAGCCCGATCGTCCCGAGGAGTCCGCCGTCCCCGGCGGTGATCGCCAGGTGGATGCCGAGGCCGTACTGCTGGACCTTGTGAATGCCCTCCCGCAGGAACCACGCGATCGTCTCGGCGTTGAGCGCGGTGGGGAAGTTGGGCGGGAGCCAGTCCTCCCGGGCGCGGATCACCTCGATGAGCTGCGCCGCGTCGTCCAGGCCGAACGGGCGCAGGACGAGCCGCTCCCCCTCCAGGCGCACATTTCCCTCGAAGGCGTTCAACCGCGCTCCCTACCGCAGGCGTGGACCAGTCTGCTCGCGAACCGGGGCGACCCGGCCCAGTGCAGGTGGAGGTAGGACGCGACACAGTCGCCCTGCACGAACCCCGCCGGGCCGGACGTGGACCACTGCCAGGCGGCCGTGTCCCCGTGGACGGGATCCGTCACCGTGCGGTGGAACTCGTGACCGTGCACCCGCTCGCCCGCCCGGGCGACGACGGAGTCGGCCACCGCCACGGCGGCACGATAGCCCAGCGTCAGGCGCGGGGCCATGGCCGCTTTAACACCGTCCAAGACGCCGCACATCGGCGCACCGTCCAGCTCCTGCGCGAGGTAAAGGAGCCCCGCGCACTCGGCGTAGACGGGACGTCCCGAACCGGCGAACGCCGCCAGCTCCGCGCGCAGCCGCTCGTTCGCGGCCAGTTCCGCCGCGTACACCTCGGGGAACCCGCCGCCCACGACCACGCCGCGCGTGCCCTCCGGCAGCGCCTCGTCCCGCAGTGGGTCGAACCGGACGACCTCCGCGCCCGCGGCCGCCAGCAGCTCCTCGTTCTCCGCGTACCCGAACGTGAACGCCGCTCCCCCGGCCACCGCGATCCGCGGCCGTCCCCCGCCCGCGTTCCCGGCCACCCCGGTCTCCGCGGCCGGGTCCCAGGGCTCGGCCGCGAGCGGCGGGGCCGACCGCGCCAGCGCCTCCAGGGCCTCGAGGTCGCACGACGCCGCGACCAGCTCCCCCAGCCGCCGCACGCTCGCGACCGCGTCGGCGTCCCGCTCCGCGGCCGGGACCAGCCCCAGATGCCGGGACGGCGTCGCCGCGTCCGCGTGCCGCCGCAGCGCCCCGAGCACCGGCACGCCCAGGTCGTCGAGCGCGTCCCGGCACATCGCCTCGTGCGCGTCCGACCCGAGCCGGTTGAGGATCACGCCCCCGACCCGCACCGGCCCGAACGACCGGAAGCCGTGGACGAGCGCCGCGACGGACCGCCCGGCCGCCGCCGAGGCGTCCACGACGAGCACCACGGGCGCGTCCAGCAGCGCCGCCACGTGCGCCGTCGACGCGAAGTCGCCGCCGCCGAAGTCCCCGCCGCCCGTCCGCCCGTCGTACAGGCCCATCACGCCCTCGACGACCGCGATGCCGGCCCCCGCCGCCCCGTGCAGGAACAGCGGCACGACCCGCTCCTCCCCGGCGAGCCACGGGTCCAGGTTCCGGCCCGGCCGCCCGGTGGCCAGCGCGTGGTAGCCCGGGTCGATGTAGTCGGGCCCCACCTTGTGCGGCGAGACGGCCGCGCCCCGGCCCGCGAACGCCGCCATCAGCCCGGTCGCGACCGTCGTCTTGCCGCTTCCGGACGCCGGCGCCGCGATCACCAGCCGCGGAACGTTCACCACTCGATGCCCTTCTGCCCCTTCTGCCCGCGATCCATCGGATGCCGGACCTTGCCCATCTCCGTCACCAGATCGGCGAACTCGACCAGCCGCGGATCGGCGTCCCGCCCGGTGATCACCACGTGCTGGTTGCCGGGCCGCTCCCGGAGCGCCGCCACGACGTCGTCGACGTCCACCCATCCCCATTTCATCGGGTAGGTGAACTCGTCCAGGACGTAAAGGCGGTACGTCTCGGCCTGCAGATCCCGCTTGATCTGCTCCCAGCCTTCACGCGCGTCCGCCGCGTGGTCGTCCTCGCTGCCCGGCCGCTGGATCCACGACCAGCCCTCGCCCATCTTGTGCCACACGACCGGGCCGCCCTCGCCCGTCTCCCCGTGCAGCCGCCCAAGCGCGCGCAGCGCGTTCTCTTCACCGATGCGCCACTTGGCGGACTTGACGAACTGGAACACCCCGATGGGCCACCCCTGGTTCCACGCCCGCAACGCCAGCCCGAACGCCGCCGTCGACTTTCCCTTGCCCGGCCCCGTATGCACCATCACCAGCGGCTGGTTGCGCCGCTGCCTCGTCGTGAGCCCGTCCTCCGGCACGTACTCCGGCTTCCCCTGCGGCATCCTCGATCCCTTCCACATCGTCAGAACTTCGCTCGCCTCGGCCGCCCCCGGCGGCCGGGTCAGGCGGCGGAGCGGGAGGCCCGGACCAGGCCGGCGAGCGAGTCGGCGGCCAGGTCGTCCAGCCGGACGACCTCGGCGGCGAGGCGCGCGCCGAGCGCCGCGGCCAGCCCCAGCCGCACCGGGCCGGACTCGCAGTCGACGACCACCGAGGCGACGCCGGCCAGCCGCGCCGCCGCGGCCGCCGGATCGGGACCGTGCGTCGCGCGGCCGTCGGTCACCACGACCAGGAGCGGGCGGCGGGCCGGGTCCCGGAGCCGCTCCACGCGCAGGACGTCCGCCGCGCGCAGCAGCCCGGCCGACAGCGGCGTCCGGCCGCCCGTGGGCAGCCGTTCGAGGCGGCGCGCCCCGGCCTCCACCGACGAGGTCGGCGGCAGCGCCACCTCGGCCGCGGAACCCCGGAACGTGATCAGCCCGACCTTGTCGCGCCGCTGGTAGGCGTCCAGCAGCAGGCTCAGGACCGCGCCCTTCACCGCCCGCATCCGGGCGCGCGCGGCCATCGAACCGCTCGCGTCGACGACGAACAGGACGAGGTTCCCCTCGCGCCCGTCCCGGACGGCCTCGCGCAGATCCCCCGACCGGACGATCAAGCCCGTGCCGTTCCGGCCACGCACGCTCTGGTGCGGGGCCGCAGCGCGGAGCGTCGCGGTCAAGTGCAGCCCGCGCGCGCCCGGACGCGCACCCGAGACCCGTCCGTACGGGCTGCGCGCCTTGGAACGCCGCCCCGGCGCGCCCGCACCGACACCGGGAACGGTGAACAGGCGCGGCTTGAACGCGGCGTCCGCCGGCGCGGGTTCGCTCTCGGTCGCCCCGCCCTTCCCGCCGGACGGCTCGGGCGCCGGAGGCGCGGCCCCGTTCGTCCCGTCCGACTCCACGGGCCCGTCCGGACGAGCGCCGCCACCACCGGGCCCGCCGTCATCGGGCCCGTCCGGGCCGTCGGGACCGTCCGGATCCTCCGGACCGTCGGAAGGCGCGGGGCCGCCGGGCGAACCGTCACGATCGTCCGTCTCCCCGGAAGCCTCGGGGGGCTCGGGGTCGGCGTGCTCGTCGAGGATCTCGTCCAGCTTGGCGGCGTCCAGGCCGGGCGCGTCGAACGGGTCGCGGCGGCGGCGGTGCGGCAGGGCGAGCCGCGCGGCGGTCCGCACGTCGTCGGCGGTGACGGACGGACGGTCGTGCCAGGCGGCGAGCGCGATCGCGGCGCGCGCGGTCACTAGGTCGGCGCGCAGCCCGTCGACCTCGAAGGACGCGCAGACGGCGGTGATCTGGCGGAGCGCGGCGTCGGTCAGCTCGACACCGGGCAGCCGGTCCCGCGCGGCCGCGATGCGAGCCGCGAGATCGGCCTCGGCCGCGGCCCACCCGGCCGCGAACCCGGCCGGATCGTCCTCGAAGCGGAGCCGCCGCCGGACGACCTCGGCCCGCTCGGCCGGGTCGCGGGTGGCGGCCACCTCCACGGTGAGGCCGAACCGGTCGAGGAGCTGCGGCCGCAGCTCCCCCTCCTCGGGGTTCATCGTGCCGACCAGCAGGAACCGCGCGGCGTGCCGCACCGACACGCCCTCCCGCTCGACGTGCGACTCGCCCATCGCGGCGGCGTCCAGCAGCAGGTCGACCAGATGGTCGTGCAGGAGGTTGACCTCGTCGACGTACAGCACGCCGCGGTGCGCGGCGGCGAGCAGGCCCGGCTCGAACGCCGTGACGCCCTCGGTCAGCGCCCGCTCGATGTCGAGGGAGCCGGTGAGGCGGTCCTCGGACGCGCCCACGGGCAGTTCGACCAGCCGGGCGGCCCGCGCATCGGCGCCCGCGCCGTGCGGTCCGTCCGGGCAGCCCGGGTCGGGGGCGTCCGGATCGCAGGAGAAGCGGCACCCGGGAACGGTCCGCACCGGTGGGAGCAGAGCGGCCAGCGCCCGGACGATCGTCGACTTGGCGGTGCCCTTCTCGCCCCGCACGAGGACGCCGCCGACACCGGGCGACACCGCGTTGATCAGGAGCGCGAGCTTGAGGTCGTCCATCCCGACGACGGCGGAGAACGGGTAGCCGGGGACCGGCGCGGCAGGGGGCATCGCGGGTTCGTCCTTCCTCGGGTGTCCACGCCCGATGGCGGTGCTGTCCGACGGCCGGAGTCTCCTGGCTCCCGGATCACCGCTCCCCCTCGGCCTTCCGGCATCGGCGCCGTGGCCCTGTCGAGAGGGAACTCCCCTGGTCACAGTTGCGGGACAGCCCCGGATTCGCACCGGGTTCCTCCGCGTCCGTCGCCCGCAAGGATCGCACACCGGCGCGCCGCGCGGGGAACGGCCCCGCTCAGGACGGCGGCGCCTGCGGGATCGCGAACCACACCGCCTTGCCCCGCACCGACGGCCCGAGCCGCGACCGGGTGCGGCGCGCCCCCCACCGGCCGCCCGACAGCTCGCGCACGATCCCGAGGCCGCGGCCGCAGTCGCCGGACGTCCACGAGTAGCCGGGCAGGGCGGCGTCCGCGAGCGCGTCGAACACCGCGCACCGCACCTCGCCCGCGCCCTCGCCGCCCGTCCCGTCGTCGCCGAAGTACAGCCACAGCTCGTGCGGCCCGTGGTCGCCGGCGTGCTGGTGGGCGTTGGTGGCGAGCTCGCTGACCATCAGCTGGGCGTCGCCGATCACGTCGCGGGGGACGCCCAGCGCGGCGAGCGCGTCGTGCAGCACGCGGCGCGCGTGGCCGGCGCAGCCGGGTCCGCCGGGCAGCGCCCACACCCAGCCGGGACGGGTGCCCGCGGGGGCGCCGGGCTCGTCGGCCATCGCGTCCGCCATGCTCTGCGCGGCGTGCCCGGAATCCGGCGCGGGTTCGGATCGCGGCGCCGCACCCGGGGCCGGTCCGGGAGCGGTGCGGGTTTCGGCCTCCACGGGCACGTCCGCGTGGGGCGTCCGGACGTCCGCAACGTGGGCTGACGAGGTCTTCACGGGTCCTCCCGCAACTACATGCCAGGGGTGCGCGGCGGGCTCGCTCGTCACTTTCGGTCCCCGAGCAGTCACGGATCCCAGCGTTACGTGAGATTCTCACCTTTGCAACTGCCTTCGGGAAATCGACCTGCCTTCGCACCGGGTTGCGGCAATCTCGTTGTGGCGCACCCGCCGAGTGAGGAGACTCCACTCCCGTAACGGGTTCCCGCCCGAGGGCGAGCGCCGTCGGCCGTGAGGCCGGTGGCGCGCCGTTACCAGACCGAGCCGACGACGTTTGGAGGTGACCTGGTTGGCTACGTTCCGTGCAGGACGGCAGACCCACCCGTCTGTGCTTCCTCAGCAGGCGGCTCTGGAATCCGCGTCGGCAGACACCCCCGGGAACAGGGACGAAACGAGGCGCGGACGCCGCACCGCGGCACCCGGCACGGACCATGGTCGAGGGGAGACCGCGGCCGCTTCACCTGGCGGCCGTGACGTCACCCCCGCCCCACACGGGGGTGGGGAGAAGGGCCGTGAGGTCCGCACACGTCAACCCGCCGTATTCGTCCTGGACAAGGACGGCAGGCCGCTGCAACCGACCACTCCTCCACGGGCGCGCAAGCTGCTCAGGAGCGGACGGGCGGCGGTCGCACGGCACACGCCGTTCGTCATTCGCATCAGGGACCGCACTGTCCGAGAATCGCGGGTGGACGGCGTGGAGATCGGGATCGATCCCGGTTCCCGTCATACCGGCATGGCCGTGTTCACCTCCCGACAAGGAGAGAGGCGGGCCCGATTCGGCGTCGGGCTCGACCATCGGTGCATCCCCTGCAACCTGGCCAAGGGCGACCGGCCCGTGGAGGAGTTCGCTCCCGCCGAGGCCGCCGCGATCAAGGCTCGTGCCATGGCGCCCCTGCGGGACGCCGCCGCACTGAACGCCACACGCCAGGCCCTGTGGCGGGTGTTGGACGCACGCTTGCCGGTGCACACCTCGTCGGGCGGCCGCACCAAGTGGAACCGGACCCGCAACGACCTGCCGAAGTCTCACACGCTCGACGCGCTGGCCGTCGGCGAACTCGACTCGATCACCGAGGTCGTCCCCGCCTTCTCCTCCCTCGCCGCAAGGACGTCTTCGGGTTCCGGACCGGGGACCTCGTCCGGGCCGTGGTCCCGTCCGGCAAGAACGCCGGAACGCACACCGGGCGCATCGCCGTCCGCTCCTCCGGAAAGTTCACCGTCCGCTCGAGAGGCGGGCTGTTCACCGCTCGGCACATCCGCTTCCGGCTGCTCCAGCGAGCGGACGGCTATGCCTACACCACCGGAAAGGAGGCAGGGATCGTCACTCGCCCGTGAGGGTGGGGAACGTCCCTGAACTCGCATGACTTACCGTCCCACCGTCCGCGGCCGTCGTCTGGCGCGCGAGATCCGCAGGCTGCGCGAGGAGCAGAAGCTCACCCTGCAGGAGGTCGCGGACCGGCTCGACTGGTCGCGGGCCACCATTTCCCGGCTCGAAACGGGCCAGACCCGCCCGAAACCGGGCGATATCGCCGACATCCTCGATCTGTACGGGGTGCCGAGTCCGGAGCGGGACTCGCTGATCACGCTGGCGCGGCAGGCGGGCCAGCGGGGCTGGTGGACCGCCTACCAGGACGTGTTCGCGGGCAGCTACGTCGCGCTCGAGGACGAGGCGTCGCACATCCGCACCTGGGACCCCCAGCTGATCCACGGGCTGCTGCAGACCGAGCAGTACGCGCGCCGGGTCATCACCGCGGGGCGGCTGCTGCCGAACCAGGAGGACATCGAGCGCCGCATCTCGGCGCGCAAGCACCGGCAGGGGCTGCTCACCCGGGAGAACGCGCCGCAGCTGCACGTGATCTTCGATGAGGGGGTGCTGCGGCGGCCGATCGGCGGGCCGGGCGTGATGCGCGGGCAGCTGGAGGCGCTCGTCGCCGCGGCGGAACGCCCGACGATCACCATTCAGGTACTTCCGTACTCGGCGCAGGAGCATGCGGGCCTAGACGGACGTTTCACCATATTGTCGTATCCGGACCCCGCGGACCCAGATATCGCCTACGTAGAGGGCACCATGGGCGACGTTTACCTTGAGAGCGCGGAGGCAATAGCAAAACATAGGGACCGCTTTGATCGGATCGAGGCGGCCGCTCTGTCCACCGAGGAATCCGCGCACCTCATCGCCGAGGCAGCAAGGAGCAGCCCGTGACCAACCTGCAGCGCGACCTGACCGGGGCCGCATGGCGCAAGTCCTCCCACAGCGGGAGCGGCGACCAGTGCGTCGAGGTGGCCCCCCTCTCCCGCGATCTGCGCGCTGTCCGTGATTCGAAGGACCCCGGCGGGCCGGCCCTGGTGCTGACGCCCGCCGCGTTCGAGGCCCTCCTGACCATCGCCAGGGAGGCATAGCCCGGTACCGAGGGGCCGCGGTCTCCCCCGGCCGCGGCCCCTCGGCATGCCCGCCCGCTTCCGCGAAAGTAGAACGTGTTCTACCATCGTGTCGCGTCGTCACCGCGGAGAAGGGGTTGCATCGTGAGCGCGGATCTCAAGCTGGGCGTGAACGTCGGCTACTGGCAGCGCGAGCCGGAGGACCAGACCGACACCGTGCTGGCGGCCGAACGGCTCGGCTACGACGCGGTGTTCACCGCCGAGGCGTACGGGTCGGACGCGTTCACCCCGCTCACCTGGTACGCGGCGCGGACGTCCAGGATCAAGCTGGGCACGGCGGTGGTGCAGATGTCGGCGCGGACGCCGGCCGCGACCGCGATGCACGCCCTCACCCTCGACGCGCTGTCGGGCGGACGGGTGATCCTCGGGCTCGGCGCGTCCGGTCCGCAGGTCGTCGAGGGGTGGTACGGGCAGCCGTTCCCGAAGCCGCTGGCCCGGACGCGCGAGTACCTCGACATCGTCCGGCAGGTGTGGCGGCGCGAGGAGCCGGTGACCAGCGGCGGGCCGCACTACCCGCTGCCGCTGCCGGGCGGCGCGGGCCTCGGCAAGCCGCTGAAGTCGATCGTGCATCCGGTGCGCCCGGAGATCCCCGTCTACCTGGGCGCCGAGGGTCCGAAGAACGTCGCGCTGGCCGCCGAGGCGACGCAGGGCTGGCTGCCGCTGTTCGTCGATCCCGAGCAGATCGAGCCGGTGTTCGGCGCGTCCCTCGCCGGACGCCCGGACGGCTTCGAGATCGCGGCGACCGTCACCACGATCGTCACCGACGACCTGGCGTCCGCGCTGGAGTTCGCGAAGGTCCCGCTCGCGTTCTACATCGGCGGGATGGGCGCCCGGGAGCGCAACTTCCACCTCGACCTCATCGGGCGGCTCGGCTACGCGGAGCAGGCGGCCCGGGTGCAGGAGCTGTTCCTGGACGGGCGGCGTCAGGAGGCGATCAAGGCGGTGCCGGACGACCTCGCCGACTCGATCTCGCTGCTCGGGCCGATCGGGCGGATCAAGGAGCGCATGCAGCTGTGGCGCGACAGCCCCGTCACCACGCTGCTGATCGCCGGGGTGAAGGACGAGCCGACGCTGCGGGCGATCAAGGAGATCGTCGACGGCTGAGGCGCGGTGGAACGCGTTCTCGCCGGGGAATGCGGACGGCCCGCGGTGCGCTGCACGGGAGGCACCCCGAAGATCACACGTGGGAAGAGGGACACACGATGTCCGCGCAGGAAGACGCCGCCCGCCTGCTCGTCCGCACCCTGGAGGCAGAGGGCGTCGAGTACGTCTTCGGCATCCCCGGCGAGGAGAACATCCACTTCGTCGACGCGCTGAACGACTCGTCGATCCGCTACGTCCTCGTCCGGCACGAGCAGGGCGCCGCGTTCATGGCCGAGATCTACGGCCGGCTCACCGGGAAGGCGGGCGTGGCGTCGGCGACGCTCGGCCCGGGCGCCATCAACCTGCAGCTCGGCGTCGCGGACGCCACCACCAACAGCACCCCGGTCGTCGCGATCTCCGCGCAGGTCGGGCTGGACCGCATCTACAAGGAGTCGCACCAGATCGTCGACCTGGTGTCGCTGTTCCGGCCGATCACGAAGTGGTCGGAGCTGGCGCCGCGCGCCGAGGCGCTGCCGGAGATGGTGCGCAAGGCGTTCAAGACGGCGCAGACCGAGCGTCCCGGCGCCGTGTACCTGGCGATCCCGGAGGACGTCGAGTCGGCGAAGGTCGCGGCCGACCTGGCGCCGCTGCCGGTGAACGTCGTGCGCCCGCAGGAGCCGTCGCCGTCGCAGATCGCGCGGGCCGCGGACGTCCTGGCGCTCGCGCGGCGCCCGATCGTCCTGGCGGGGCACGGCGCGACGCGGCACCGCGCGAGCGCGGCGCTGGTGTACCTGTCGGAGCGGCTGGGGCTGCCGGTCGCGACGACGTTCAACGGCAAGGGCGTGTTCCCGGACGACCACCGCAACGCGCTCGGGGCGGTCGGGTTCATGCGGCACGACTACGTGAACTTCGGGTTCGACGAGGCGGACGTGCTCATCACCGTCGGCTACGAGCTGCAGGAGTTCGACCCCGTCAAGATCAACCCGTCCGGGGACAAGAAGATCATCCACATCCATCCGTCGCCCGCCGAGGTGGACGACCACTACGCGGTCGAGGTCGGGATCCAGGGGGACATCCCGCGGTCGCTGTACGCGCTGGCCGACTCGGTCCACCGGCGGTTCGACGTGAACGGGACGGGCCGCAGGATCCGCGAGCTGATGCGGGACGAGCTGGCCGAGGGGGCCGCCGAGGAGGGCTTCCCGCTCTCGCCGCGCCGCATCGTCGCGGACGTCCGCGCCGCGATGGGCCGGGAGGACATCGTCCTCGCCGACACCGGCGCGGTGAAGATGTGGATGGCGCGGATGTACCCGACGTACGAGCCGAACACGCTGCTGGTGTCGAACGGGCTGTCGTCCATGGGGTTCGCGGTGCCGGGCGCGATCGCCGCCAAGCTGGCCCACCCGGAGCGGAAGGTGCTGGCGGCGACCGGCGACGGCGCGTTCCTCATGAACTCGCAGGAGCTCGAGACCGCCGTCCGGGAGAACGTCCCGATCACGGTGCTGATCTGGGACGACTCCGCGTACGGACTGATCGAGTGGAAGATGGACCTCGAACTGGGCCGCAGCTCCCACATCAGGTTCGGCAATCCGGACTTCGTGAAGTACGCGGAGAGCTTCGGCGCCCACGGGTACCGGGTCGAGTCGGCCGCCGAGCTGCTGCCGACGCTGCGCAAGGCGCTCGCCGACGACGGGGTGTCGGTGGTCACCGTCCCCGTCGACTACTCGCACAACCTGCGCCTCACCGACAAGCTCGGCGAGCTGACCGACCCGTTCTGACGCGCGGACGGGGGCGGTCAGGCGCGGCAGACGATCTCGGCGTGGAGGACGGCGAACCAGCCGTCCTCCGCCGCCGCCCACGCCTTCCAGCCCGCGTAGATCTCGTCCAGTTCCGCGCGGGTGGCGTGGCCCTCGGCGACGGCGGTGTCGGCGACGGCCGAGCGGGCGAGGCGCCCGCCCCACGACTCGCTCCACCATTCGCGCTCGTCCGGTGTCGAGAAGCACCAGGCCGAGACGGACGCGCGCACGTCGGCGAACCCGGCCTCGCGGGCCCACGCGATGAGGCGCCGTCCGGCCTCGGGCTCGCCGCCGTTGCCGCGCGCCACCGCGTGGTAGACGGGCAGCCAGGAGTCCATGCCGGGCGGGTTCGGGTGCCAGACCATGCCGCCGAAGTCGGCCTCCCGGACGGCGACGACCCCGCCGGGCCTCGCGACGCGGCGCATCTCGCGCAGCGCCCCGACCGGGTCGGCGATGTGCTGCAGCACCTGGTGGGCGTGGACGACGTCGAACGCGCCGTCGTCGAACCGCAGGTCGTGGACGTCGCCGACGGCGAACTCGAGGTTCGCCGCGCCGGCGGCGGCCCGCGCCTGCGCGACGGCGGCCTCGGCGGCGTCCACGCCGACGACGCGGCCCGGCGCGACGCGCTCCGCCAGCCCCGCGGTGATCGAGCCGGGCCCGCAGCCGACGTCCAGCACCGACGCGCCCGGGCGCAGGTGCTCGACGAGGTACGCGGCCGAGTTCTCGACCGTCCGCCACCGGTGCGCGCTCAGGACGGTCTCGTGGTGTCCGTGGGTGTAGGTCGCCTGGTCGGCCATGGGTTCACCTCTCCTCCGAGATGACCGCACCCTACGACGCGTTCCCATATCCTGAGAAACATGTCTCACATATTGAGACACGTGATCAAAGAAAAAGCCGGGACGCTGTCGTCCCGGCCCTTTCTACGCTACGGTTTCCCCCGTCAGGCGGCGGCCACCGCGACCCTCGCCGGCCGGTGACGGACTTCCCGCACGGGAAGCGTCTCGACCGGGGCGAGCGCGCGAGGCGGCTCGGCGTAGGCGTTCATCGTCGCGTGGGTGAGCTCGGTCAGCCACGGCTGCACGACGGTCCGCTCGGCGGGCCCGTCCAGCCGCGGGCGAGAGATATGGAAAGTCGCCTCCACTGCCAACACCCCTTCCTGTACGCCGACGGCACCGCCGCCCGGCGGGGCCGTCGCCTGTGACGTACCCCCTGGTACGTCGTAACAAGCGTCACGGTTCCGCATCTGTTCCCACCGGAACCTGTGATCACATGCACAAACTACAGAGCGCCACTGACATTTCCGGCTAGTCCGGACGGGGCGCGGGGTCGGTCGTCACGGCCCGCAGCAGCGGGCGGCTGAGCGCGCTCGCGCCGAGGATCCCGCCGAAGCCGAGCACCAGGAACGCGGCGAGCGTCGCCAGCCCCGGCACCCCGACACCGACCGCGAACGGGGACGCGAAGAACAGGCCCGCGAGCAGCGACCCGCCGCCCATCACCGCCAGCGGGACGAGCGTCTCCTGGCGGCGCGCGCGGTCGAGCACGCTCAGCGGCGTCCCGGCGAGGCGGAGCATCGCGTACTCCCGCCGGCGGTCCAGGACGGCGGACGCCCCGGTGACGCCCGCGCTCGTGGTGCCGATGAGGAACGAGACGGCGAGGACGGTCAGCGCGCCCGTCCGCAGGTCGCCGAGCAGGTTCCGCCCGCCGGTGTCGTCGTCGGCCGGGGTGGTGGCGACGCCGCCGGGGACGAGGCCGTGCAGCGCGGTGCGGGCGCGGTCGACGGCGGCGCCGCCGCCCCGCACGGTGATCGTCACGACCGTCCGGCCCTCGTGGAGCGGGTCGCCGTCGCCGGTCGTGACGGCGGCGTCGATCCCGGCGAGGCGCTCCTTCGCCGCGGCGGCGACGGCCGCGGGCGCGCGTCCGTCCGGGACGCCGATCCGCAGCCGGTCGGACGGCGCGTTCTCGATCGCGCCCGGGTTGAGCAGCGCGAGGAACCCGGCGACGAACCCGGTGAGCGCGACGCCCGCGACCGTCCGCCACGCCGAGCGCGGGTCGTCGCGCAGGCGGCGGCCCGCGAGCAGCCGGGACGGGCCGCGGGCGGCCGCGACCATGACCCCGCCGATGGCCGACACCGCCCACGGCCCGGCGTAGTTGATCGCGAGGAAGGCCAGCGTCATCAGCACGAGGAGGATCGCGAGCCCGGCGTACCGCATCCCCATGAGCCCGCCGCCGACGACGGCGAACGCGGCGAGGACGGCGAGCGGCGCCAGGAGCCGGACGGCGCGCAGCGCGGGCGGCGTCTCCCGGCGGGCCACGCCGAGCGGGCCGACGACGACGCGGCGCAGCCCGACGACGGCGCTGGCGCCGACGAGCACCGGGACGGCGACGAGGACGGCCGCGAGGGTCGGGAGGCCCGGCCACAGGGCCCCGGCGAACCAGCCGCCGCCCTGGATGGTGATGTGCGCGAGGGCCGGGACGGCCGCCGCGTACAGCAGGGCGCCCAGCACGGCGCCCGCGGCGGCGGTGAGGACGGCCTCGGCGGTGGTGATCGCGACGACCTGGCCGGGGGTCGCGCCGACCAGCCGGAGCGCGGCGAGCCGCCCGTCGCGGCGCGCCACGGTGAGCCGGGCCGCGGCGCCGCCGAACACCAGCAGCGGCGCGATCATCAGGACGGACGCGATCCCGGCGAGCCCCCGGTAGACGCTCATCCACGCGGACGTGTCCGTGCCGTACGCGTCGATGCGGGTGGGGGCCGCGGTGGTCTCCAGCCCGGTCGTGTCGGTGCGCGGGGCGGTCAGGACGGGCGCGGCGGCGTCCCGCCCGATGACCGCGACGAGCTCGCCGGGGTGCACGAGCGCGTCGTCGCCGAGTGTCCCGGCTGGTGCGGGGAACCGGTCGGCGAGCCGCTCGGCGGGCAGTTCCGCCAGCAGGTCGGCGAGCGCGGGGGACGCCCACAGCTCGCCCGGCGCCGGGAAGCGCGGCATCCCGGGCGGGACGGGCGCGTCGTCCGACAGCGCGGCGAGATCGACGATCGTGATCGGCGTGGCGTGCGCGCCTCCCGCGTCGACGTGGTCGGTGGAGAGCGCCTGCACGGCGGTGGGCGTCCCGGACGCCTCCGCCGGGTGCCGCCACGCGTCGGCGGCGGCGCGCTCGGCGAACGCGTGGTGGGCGCCGAGCGCGAACAGCAGCAGGCCCGTCGAGACGGCCACGGCGGCGAGGGTGAGCGCGGACCCGAGCAGGTCGCGGGCTCCCCCGCCGCGCAGCAGCCGCCACGACAGGCCCAGGGTCGTGCGCATCACGCCGCTCCGGCGAGGGCGGACCGGACGCGGCCGTCGCGGACCTCGACGGTCCGGTCGCACCACGCCGCGACGGACGCGTCGTGCGTGACGACGACGAGGGACGCGCCGTTGCCGCGGGTCGCGTCGGCCAGCAGCGCCATGGTCTCGCGGCCGGTGGCCTGGTCGAGGGAGCCGGTGGGCTCGTCGGCGAACACGACGGCCGGGCGGGTCACGAGGGCGCGGGCGATCGCGACGCGCTGCGCCTGCCCGCCCGACAGCTCGCCCGGACGGCGGCCCTCCATCCCGGCGAGGCCGAGCGGCCCGAACCAGCCGCGGGCGGCCCGCACCGCCTCCCGGCGCGGCGTCCCGTTCAGCATCAGCGGCAGCGCCACGTTCTCCTCGGCGGGCAGTTCGGGGAGCAGCTGGCCGAACTGGAAGACGAACCCGAAGCGGGTGCGGCGCAGGACGCTGCGGCGGCGCTCGCCGAGGGCGTCGACGCGCTCCCCGAGCAGCCGCACCTCGCCGGCGTCCGGCCGGACGATCCCGGCGAGGCAGTGCAGCAGCGTCGACTTCCCGGAGCCGCTCGGGCCCATGATCGCGACGGTCTCGGCGCGGGCGACGGCGAGGTCCACGCCGTCGAGCGCGACGGCCGTCCCGAACCGCTTGGCCAGCCCCCGTCCCACCAGGACGGGTTCGGGTTCCGGGGTGAGGTCGGTCACCTGTTCTCCTTCGGGTCGTCGGTGTCGGGTCTGCGGGTTCCGCGCGACCGCCACGATTCGGCGATCTCGGTCACCGGCATCACGACGCCGCCGTAGACGACGAAGACGGCGAACGCGGTGAGGAAGGCGACGGCGAGCGGGACGTAGATGATTTCCATGCCCCCAGCGTGCGGGAGCGCACCGCCCCGGCACATCGGGCGCGGGGCCGGTCCCGGGCGGGCCGCCATCGGCCGAATGACCGATCCGGCGGTCGGCTCAGGGTCGTAGCCTGCATATCCGTGAGTGACACAGGGGCCGGTCTCGACCGCATCCACACGGCCGGCGGATGGGTGGCGCGCATCGCGTACGGGGGCTTCGCCGCCCTGTTCCTGCTGCTGTGCCTGCTGGCCGTGAGCCGCATGGCGGACCTGTGGATGGTGCTGATCGCCGCCGGCGTCAACGTCGCCGTGGTGAGCCGCGGGCGGCTGATCCCCTGGGTGGTGGCGGCGGGGTCGCTGTCGCTGTTCAGCACCCTGTTCCTCGGGACGGCCGTCATCATCGAGACCGCCGGGACCCCGAGCATGTTCGCCGAGATCGGCGGGCTGCTGATCCTGACCGTCCGGACGGTGTGGCGGACGCCGCGGGACCGGGTCGTCCCCGTCACCGTGCTGCTCGGCGCCGCGCTGCTGATCATGCCGCTGCGCTGGTCGCTGATCACCGGCGTGCTGTTCACCGCGCCGCTCGGCGTGCTCCTCGCGATCGCGATCGGGATCGGGCTGTACCTGCGGGCGGTGGACGCGCGGCGGGCCCGGTCGGTGACGGCGGCGCGCCGGGACGAGCGCCTCGAACTGGCCCGCGACCTGCACGACTTCGTCGCCCACCACGTCACCGGCATCGTCGTGCAGGCGCAGGCGGCGCGGTTCGCGGCGAGCTCGGGGGCCGCGCAGTCGCCCGAGCAGCTCGACACGATGTTCGAGGGGATCGAGAAGGCCGGGACGGAGGCGCTGACGTCGATGCGCCGCATGGTCGGCCTGCTGCGGGACGCCCAGCACGTGGACGACCCGCACGCCGCGGGCCCGTACGGCCCGTACCCGGGCGCCCCGCACCCCGCGGGCCCGCACGCGGACGCGTCCGGCGGCCCGCCCGACCGGGGGTCGGCGACGCGGCCGATCGGCGACCTCGACCGGCTGCGCGAGCTCGTCGCCGGGTTCACGCACCCGCCCGCCGTCCTGTCCCTGGCGCCGGACCTCGGCGCCCTCCCGCCGGAGGTGGCGACGTCCGCGCACCGGGTCGTGCAGGAGGCGCTGACCAACATCCGCAAGCACGCGGCGGACGCGACGTACGTGCGGGTGTCGCTGGCGCGGCTCGGCGGCGGCGTCGAGGTGGCGGTGCGCAACGACGGGCGGGGCCGCGGGCGGCGGCTCCCGTCCAGCGGGTTCGGGCTGACGGGACTGGCCGAGCGGGTGACCGCGCTCGGCGGGCGGCTGCACGCGGGACCGCGTCCCGAGGGCGGCTGGGAGGTGGTGGCGGTGCTGCCCCTCGGCGAATGCTGAAAGAATCGGACACGTGACCATCCGCGTACTGATCGCCGACGACCAGGAAATGGTCCGGACCGGATTCCGGATGATCGTCGACTCGCAGCCCGACATGACCGTCGTCGGGGACGCCCCCGACGGCCGGCAGGCCGTCGAGCTGGCCCGCCGGCTCCGTCCGGACGTCTGCCTGTTCGACATCCGGATGCCCGTGATGGACGGCCTGGAGGCGACCCGGCTGCTCGCCGGGCCCGGCGTCCCCGACCCGCTCCGCATCGTGATCGTCACGACGTTCGACATGGACGAGTACGTGTACGGGGCGCTGCGCGGCGGCGCCGTCGGGTTCCTGCTCAAGGACGGCGGCCCCGCGCTGCTCGTGGAGGCGATCCGGGCGGCGTCCAACGGCGAGTCGCTGGTGTCGCCGTCGATCACCGTCCGGCTGCTGGAGCACCTCGCGCGGCCCGTGCAGGCCCCGCCCGTCCGGCCGCGCGAACCGCTCACCGAGCGCGAACTGGACGTCGTCCGGCTCGTCGCGCGCGGCCGGACGAACGAGGAGATCGCCGGGGAGCTGTTCGTGTCGCTGTCCACGGTCAAGACCCACGTCGGGAGCATCCACCGCAAGCTGGGCACCCGGAACCGCGTCGAATCCGCGGCGTGGGCCTGGGAATCGGGCCTGATGCGCTGACGGGAACGGGACGCGGCCGACGGGGACTGGACGAGGGGGACGGCGCTGGCACCGGAGTCGCTGAGCGGGCTGCCCACCGTGGTGGTGGCCCTGTGGGCGCTGTGCGGCGCCGGCTGGGTCGCGGTGCTGGCGGGGCTGCGGCGCGGCGTGCACGGCCCGGCCCGCGGGCCGTCGCTGTTCGCGCACACGGTCACCCCCGCGGCGGTCGTCCTGCTGTGCGCGCACGTCGGCCACGGGAACCTGTACGCGACGATCTGGCTCGCCGCGCAGTGGTGGGCGCTCGCGATCGTCACCGGCCTGCGCCCCGAACGGCTCGTGGCGTCCGGCGGCCTGCGGCGCCTCGCCGGGTGGCTCGCGCTCTCGGCCGTCCTCGCGTTCGCGGCGATGCGGACGGTGTTCTGAGAACGGTCCGAACCGCTCGGGCCGCGGACAAGTCGTACCTTCGTAGTAGACAGAATGTGCCGCACCCCCCAGCCCCCGGAGGTCGACCATGCCGTGCGCCCTCTGCGGCGACATCATCCCCGCCGAGGTGGACCGCTGCCCGGCGTGCGGAGCGTGGGCCCGGCGGCGCGACTTCCGCGCCGTCGGCGTGGCGGTGTTCATGCTGCTCGGGTTCGACGCGTTCGTCGCGCTCGGCTCGGGCATCAGCCTGCTGCGGATGGCGCATCCGCTGCGCCAGGAGACCCACGGGACGTACGACGCCGTGGCGACCGGCCAGGCGATCGCCCCCTACACCGAGGTGTTCACCGTGTACGCGCTCCTGGCCGTCGTGACCGGAGTGCTCTACCTGTTCTGGTTCTGGCGCGCCTACGGGCAGTCGCCCGGCCCGCACCGCCACCACCGCGCGTGGGCGCTGTTCGGCTGGTTCACGCCGATCGTGAACCTGTGGCTGCCGCCGCGCCTGGTGTACGAGGTGTGGGTCAACAGCGGCCGGTACCGCCTCGCCGAACGGCAGGCCGCCGGGGCGGTCGTCGCGGCCTGGTGGTGCTGCGCCCTCCTCGGCGTCCTGCTGGCGCGGGCGTTCGCGCACGGCAGCACCGACAGCCTCGCCGAGGCGCGCTTCGACGTCCACCTCGGCGTCGCGGCGGCCGGCTGCCTGGCGCTGGCCGCCGCACTCTGCATGGCGAACGTCTTCCAGATCACCCGCCTGCAAACCGGCCGCGAGGTCATGCCGCAGCGCTGAGGGCGGCCGAACGACCTCCGCTCCCTACGCTCGCTCCGGCCGTTCGGCCGCCCCGGAACGCCACGGCCCGCGCGGGGAGAGGCGGCGCCGCGCGGAAGCGGGGACGACAGCGCACGGAACAAGATCGGCGACGCCCACGCGCGCCGGGGTCGGCGGCGCTCGGGGCGATCAGGGGGTCGGGCCGGAGCTGCCTGTGCTGGCGTGCCACAGTTTCGCCGGCGGGCGGGAGGCGGCGGGCGGGCCCGCGGGGCCGATGTCGGAGTACGGCGACATCGCGAACCCGGTCGGCTGGACGATACGGCGGCCGACCGGGCGTCCGGACGGGCCGGGGCGGGCCATCGCCGCGCGGACGGCGGCGGGGCCGCCGTGCCGCCGCTGCTCCTCGAGGAACGCCAGGTCCCAGCAGGCCGTCGCGGTGATGGAGACCGCGCGGCCCCCGGCGCGGCGGATCCGGCCGCGCACGGCCAGCAGCCACGAGCCGAACACGGTGGCGGCGCAGCGGTCCTGCACGGACTCGAAGAACGCCAGGTCGACCGGGCCGGTCGCGTCGTCGAGCGTCGCGAAGATGACCCGCTGCCCGGAGCGGACGGCCGGTGTCTGCGTCGCGACCTTCACGCCCGCGACCAGGACGTCCGTGCCGGGCGGGTGGCGCGGCAGGTCGGCGGCGGGGACGGCGCGCAGCACGGCCAGCAGCGGCCGGTAGAAGGTCAGGACGTGCCGGCTGACGTCCATGCCGAGGATCTCCAGCTCGGCCTCGACGATCTCGGCGGGCGTCATCGGCGGCAGGCCGGTGGGCGCGACGTCGCCGAGCGCCGGGTCCGCGAGGGGTTCGGCGAGCACGGGGTCGAGCTCACCGTCGTCGAAGCCGATCGGGAGCTGGCCGTCGGCCGCCCCGCCGCCCCGCCGGGGCCGCGCGGTGACGCGTTCGAGCGCCCCCACGCGGCACAGCAGGTCCCGCCGGGGCGCCGCCGCGCCGCCGGGCGCGGGCCGGTGCGGGGCGTAGAGGGCGTCGAAGCCGCCGGCGAGGACGAGCCGTTCCGCGACGGGCCGGGACACGCGCGCCCGCCGCCAGAAGTCGGTGAGGGACCGGTACGGACGGCCGCCGCCGCGCGCCTCGACGATCGACCCGACCTCGGCCTCGCTGATCCCCTTGACCTCCGACAGCGCCACCCGGATCCCGGCGGGCCCGCCCTCCGCCACCGGCTCGACGTGCCAGTCGGCGGTGGAGCGGTTGACGTCCAGCGGCAAGATCGGCACCCCGAAGTGCCGGGCGTCGTCGAGGATGACCCGCTTGGGGTACATGCCGGGATCGTGGGTGAGGACGCCCGCGTAGAACGCGGCGGTGTGGTGCCGTTTCAGCCACGCCGACTGGTAGGTGGGCAGGGCGAACGACGCCGCGTGGGCCTTGCAGAACCCGAAGGCGCCGAACGCGGTGAGCGTCCGCCACACGCGGTCGACGGACGCCTCGTCGTAGCCGCGCGCGCGGGCCCGCTCGCGGAACCACGCGCCGACGACGGCCTGGCCCTCCGCGTCGCCGAGGGCGCGGCGGGCCGCCTCGGCCGTCGACAGCCCGCAGCCGGTCATGACGTCCACCACCCGCAGGACCTGCTCGTGGAAGACGACGACGCCGAGGCTCTCGCGCAACGCCGGTTCGAGGTCGGGGTGCGGGTAGTCGGGCTCGCGGAGCCCGGCGCGGGAGTCCAGGAACGGGCTCACCATGTCGGAGTTGACGGGGCCGGGCCGGAACAGCGAGATGTCGATGACGAGGTCGTCGAGGTCGCGCGGCTGGAGGCGGCCGATCAGCTCGCGCTGGCCGGGCGACTCGATCTGGAAGCAGCCGAGGGTGCGGGACGTGCGGATCAGCTCGAACGTGGCGGGGTCGTCGCGCGGGACGGCCTCGAGGTCGAGCCGCTCGCCGGTCGTGCGGGCGACCTCGTCCACCGCGTGCGCCATCGCCGACTGCATCCGCACGCCGATGACGTCCAGCTTGAGCAGGCCCATCGCCTCGACGTCGTCCTTGTCGAACTGGCTCATCGGGAACCCGAGGGCGCTCTCCTCGACGGGGGTGCGGTCGTGCAGGGTCGGGTTCGACAGCAGCACCCCGCACGGGTGCATGGCGACGTGCCGGGGGATCCCGTCGAGCCGCTCGGCGATCCGGAACAGGACCTCGAGGCGGCCCTGGGCGAGGTTGCTCTGCCGCAGTTCCGGCAGGTCGTGCAGGGCGGCGCGGATCTGCCGGGCGCGGATGTGCGGGAACGCCTTGGCGATCGCGTCGATCTCCTGCGGCGGCAGCCCGACGGCGTTGCCGACGTCGCGGAGCGCGCTGCGCGCCCGGTAGGTCTCCATCATCGACACGCAGGCGGTGCCGTCGGCGCCGTACCGGTCGAACAGCGCCCGGTACGCCTCGTGCCGCCGCGCCGACTCGACGTCCAGGTCGATGTCGGGCAGGCCCTCGCGGCTGTCGGCGAGGAACCGCTCCATCAGCAGGTCGTGCCGGAGCGGGTCGAGGTCGCCGATGCCGATCAGGTGGTTGACGAGGCTGCCCGCGCCGGAGCCGCGGATCGCGCAGCGGATGCCGCGGGAGCGGATCAGCGCGGCGGCGTCGGCGACGGTGAGGAAGTAGGCGGCGAGGCCCTTGCGGGCGATCACGGCGAGCTCGTCGGCGAGCCGGGCGGCGGCCCGTTCGGAGTGCTCCATCCCGCGCCGCACCAGCCCGTCCGCGCACCGCGCGGCGAGGCGCGCGTGCGCGTCGCCGGCGACGGCGGGCAGGTGGACCCGGTCCATGCCGAGGTCGCGGTCCGGGTCGAGGACGCACCGTTCGGACAGCCGCCGGGTCGCGGCGAGCAGCGCGTCCGGGCCGTCCCCCGGGCCGCAGCTCAGCTCGGCGACCCGCCGCATCTCGGGGATCGACTTCAGGTACGCGTGGCCGGTGCGCTCCTCCAGGTGGCGGCGGTCCAGCGGGACGAGCCGGCGGGTGACGTCCAGGACCTGCGCCACCGGGTAGTCGGCCGGGTCCAGGTAGCGGACGGCGTTGCCGAGGACGGCGGGGACCCCGGCCTCGCGGGCGAGGGCGAGCATCCGGGCGGCGCGGTGCCCGTCGCCCCGGTCGAAGTGGTTGACGATCTCGACGGCGACCTCGGCGGCCGCGCGCCATGCCGCGAGCCGCCGCGCGGCCTCGTCCGGGCGCCGCTCGGCGACGGCCCGTCCGACGTCGGAGGCGGGTCCGAGCAGGACGACGAGGCCCTCGGCGTGCGCCCCGACCAGCTCCCGGGTGACCGCGGGCCCGGTGCCGGACGCGCGGACGGCCGCGTGCCCGGGCGCGTGCGCCGCCGAGACCAGCCGGCACAGCGACCGCCATCCGGCGCGCCCGGCGGCGAGGACCACGATCCGGCCGCCGCCGGCGAGCGCGAGGTCGGCGCCGACGACCGCGCCGAGGCCGGCGTCCCGGCACGCGAGGACGTGCCGGACGGCCCCGTAGAGGCCGTCGCGGTCGGTGACGGCGAGCGTCTCCATGCCCAGTTCGGCGGCGCGCTCCGCCAGCGCGGCGGGCGGCGCGACGCCGTGGCGCAGCGAGTACGCGGACGCGACGTGCAGATGCATCGTGTCAGTCCCATACCCGGGAAAGCAGCCAAGTCTGCGTCGAAACGTCGCATCTCAGCTCGTAAACCCCCGTTTCCGTGCCGGGGGCGGCCTCCACGCGCCAGAATTCGCGTTCGCCGAGGACGTCGCCGTCCGGGTCCTGTTCGCGCCACCAGTCGCGGGTGGCGACCCAGTGCTCCAGCACGCGCCGCACGGTGTAGCACCGGCCGCGCCAGACGAACCGGACCGGACGCCCGTCCCGCACCGAGACGTCCACGGGATCGCCGAACACGCGCGTCATCTGCCTCCCCCTCGCGTTCACCGCACGGGGGAAGGGCATGCGGCCAATCGAACATACGTTCGCAGCCGAGTCTAGAGAGGTCGCGGAGCGGGAGGCAAGGCGGCCCCTCCCCGGGGCGCCCGGGGCGGCCCGGGCCGGGCTCAGGAGAGCAGGCGGGCGAGCCGGTCCGCGACCTGGGCCGCGGCGGCGACGTCGGCGATGCCGCCGCCCGGCCACAGGTACGACCAGCCGTCCCCGGACGGCGTGGCGACCACCATGACGCTCCGGCCGGAGCGGGCGCCGCGGACGCTCAGCACCGACTCTCCCGGCCCGGCGAGCCGCCAGGCCAGCCCGCGCAGTTCCACCTCGTACGCGAGCGCCGCGAGGTGCCTCCGGCGCACCCGCGCGAGGTCCGGCCCGCCGACGACGGACATGCCGCTCACCCACCTCATCCCGCCGGACGGTAACGATGGGCTACCGTTCGGCAACGATTCGTGACCGGTCTCAGCATGACCCGAGCAGACCGTCTGCGCAGCGAAAACGCGGAGAACGGTCTGCCCTTTCCCGCCGCCGCGGGCGCTGGCCCGCCGCCGGACGGGCGACACGCGGAGCGCGCCGGGGCCAATCGCAATCGAATAGTTGAAATGTCACACGCATGGGGGGCGCGCCGCCGTGATAGAAGCACTGTGAGAGCGGGCGGGCACGGCCCGTGCACCGGGGCAGGAGGAGCTGCGATGACCGCCGACGCGGCCGGCGGGCCGCCGGGGCCCGCGCACGGACCCTCCACCGGCGGGGTCCGCGAGCGCAAGAAGCGGCGGACCCGCATGGCCCTGATCGACGCCGCCCTGGAATTGTTCGCCCGCAACGGCTACGAGGACACCACGATCGACGAGATCGTCGCCGCGCTCCCGGTCTCCCAGCGGACGTTCTTCCGCTACTTCGCCTCCAAAGAAGACGTCATCCTCAGCCAGGTCACCGAGCGCTACCAGGCCCTCGAACACGCCTTGGCCGCACGCCCCGCCGACGAACGCCCCTTCACCGCCCTGTTCGAGGCGCTGCGCACCGTCCTGCAGACGATCGCCGCGGGCGACGAGGAAGACGTCGCACGGTTCCGCCGGATCCGGCAGGTCATCGAGGCGACGCCCCCGCTGCTGTCGGCCGAACTCACCCGCTACGCCGCCTCCGAGGGCGCCCTGGTCGCCGAGGTCGCACGCCGCGAAGGCGTCGACCCCGAACGCGACCTGCGGCCCCGGCTCGTCGTCGCGCTCTTCACCGCCGCCACCCGCGTCGGATTCGAGGACTGCTCCCGCCGCTCGATCTGGGACCCCGGGACGATCGCCGCGCGCGTCGACGAGACCGTCGCGCTCGTCGACGCGACCGTCCGCGACTGGACGTGACGCACCGGCGGCGCGGCCCCGCGGTGGACGCGACCGTCCCGGGCATGGAACAACCCGTGCGGGGGCGCGGTTACCGCGTTCGGTAGCCCGCTGATCAAGACAGGTCACCGTCGAGAGGGAGAAGAAGCATGCGCGCGATCGTCGTGTCGGAGAACGGCGGCCCGGAGGTGCTGGTGCCCGCCGAGCGCCCGGACCCGGAGCCCGGGCCCGGCGAGGTGCTGGTCGACGTCGCGGCGGCGGGCGTCAACTTCATCGACGTGTACTTCCGGACGGGCGCCTACCCGCAGCCGCTCCCCTACACGCCGGGCATGGAGGCCGCCGGGACGGTCGCGGCGGTGGGGCCGGGCGTGGACGGCCTCGCCGTCGGCGACCGCGTCGCGTGGGCGAACGTGCAGGGCGCCTACGCGGAGCGGGCCGTCGTCCCGGCGGAGAAGCTCGTGCCGGTGCCGGACGGCGTCGACCCGCACGACGCGGCGGCCGTCCTCCTGCAGGGCATGACCGCGCACTACCTGACCCGTTCGACGTACCCGGTCCGGGCGGGCGACACGGTCCTGGTGCACGCGGCCGCGGGCGGCATGGGGCTGCTGCTCACGCAGGTCGCCGCGATGCTCGGCGCCCGGGTGATCGGCACGGCGTCGACCCCGGAGAAGGCGGAGCTGGCGCGGGCGGCGGGCGCCGACGCGGTGCTCGGCTACGACGGGTTCGCCGACCGGGTGCGGGAGCTGACCGGCGGCGAGGGCGTCGCCGCCGTGTACGACGGGGTCGGCGCGCCCACGTTCGACGGCAGCCTGGCGAGCCTGCGGCGGCGCGGCGTCCTGGCGCTGTACGGGGCGGCGGGCGGCCCGGTGCCGCCGTTCGACCCGCAGCGGCTCAACGCGGCCGGGTCGCTGTTCCTCACCCGCCCGACGCTCGCGCACCACATCGAGACCCGCGCGGAGCTGCTCGAACGCTCCGGCGAGGTGTACCGGTGGGTCGCGGACGGACGCGTGCGGGTGCACGTCGGGCACCGGTACGGCCTCGCCGACGCCCGCGCGGCCCACACCGACCTCGAAGCCCGGCGAACCACCGGAAAGCTCTTGCTGACTCCCTGACGGGCCTAGAGTGGGCCCGGAGAGCTGATCATCCGAGGAGCCCGAGCCCCCCATGACCGCCACCACCACCGCCGAACCCCTCGCGCCGGACGAGCCCCGCGTCCTCGGCGCCTACCGCCTGCTCGGACGGCTGGGCCGCGGCGGCATGGGGACCGTCTACCTGGGCGCGGAGCCGAACGGGCGCCGCGTCGCGGTCAAGGTGATCAACCGGGAGCTGGCCGGGGAGCCGGCGTTCCTCGCCCGGTTCCGCCGGGAGGTGACGGCGGCGCGGCGCGTCCACCGGTTCTGCACGGCGCCCGTCCTGGACGCCGAACTCGACCAGGACCCGCCGTACATCGTCACCGAGTACATCGACGGGCCCAGCCTGCACGACGCGATCCGCGAGCGCGGGCCGCTGCCCGGCTCCGACCTGGAGGGCCTCGCGGTCGGCGTCGCGACCGCGCTCACCGCCATCCACGGCGCCGGGATCGTGCACCGCGACCTCAAGCCCGCGAACGTCCTGCTGTCGTCCACCGGCCCCCGCGTGATCGACTTCGGCATCGCCCGCGCCCTCGACGCCGCCGACGGCCTCACCCGCACCGGGCAGTTCGTCGGGACGCCGTCCTACATCGCGCCCGAGGTGCTGGAGGGCGCGCCCGTCGAGCGGGCCTCGGACGTCTTCGCGTGGGGCTGCGTGGTGGCGTTCGCCGGGACGGGACGGCCGCCGTTCCGGGGCGAGACGGTCGCGGAGACGTTCCACCGCATCGGCGCGGAGGAGCCCGACCTGGACGGGCTCGACCCGCGGCTGCGGGAGATCGTCGCGGCGGCGCTCACCAAGGACCCGCGCGAGCGCCCGACCGCGCAGGACGTCCTCGCGCGGCTCGTCGGCCGGGAGCGGCCGGATCCGGAGCGGCTCGCGGAGTCGGTGTCGGCGACCTGGCGGCGGGACGGCGCGGGCGGCGCGGCCACGGCGACGGGCGGGCACCCGCTCCCGCCGCCGGTGCCCGCACCGGACCCGGACTCCGCCGCGCCGCCCGTCCCGCTCCCGGCGCCCGTCCCGGAGGCCGCGGCCGAGGCCGCGACCTCGGGCGGCACGGCGGGCGGCACGGCGGCGGGCGGTGCCGAGCCGACCGTCCTGGTCGACCTGCCGTACCCGGAGGCGTGGCGGGGGGCGCGGCGCTGGCTGACCCTGCTGCGCACCCTGCTGGTGATCCCGCACCTGGTGGTCATGCTGGTCATGCACGTCCTGCTGGTGGTCGTGCTGCTGCCGAGCTGCCTGGTCATCCCGTTCACCGGGCGCTACCCGCGCCCGCTGTACGCCCTGGTCGTCGGCTGCCAGCGCTGGTCGGCGCGCGTCGTCGCGTACGCGTTCGGCCTCACCGGCGAGAAGCTGCCGCCGTTCCGGACGCTGCCGCGCGCCCGGCGCGAACGCTGAACCACCACTAGGCTTCGCACGTCCCATTTCACCGAGGACCGCTAGGGTTCTGACGGACAGTTCCCCCATTCCCCCCACAGGATCAGGATGACCACGCACCCAGGAGAAAACGGCGAGGCGCTGCGCCCCGGGGACCCCGACCGGCTCGGCCCGTACCGGCTGACGGGACGGCTCGGACGCGGCGGCATGGGGACCGTCTACCTGGGCGAGGACGACGGCGGCCGCCGCGTCGCGGTCAAGGTGATCAACCGGGAGCTGGCCGGGGAGGGCGCGTTCCGGGAGCGGTTCCGGCGCGAGGTGACCGCCGCCCGGCAGGTCCGGCGGTTCTGCACGGCGCCCGTCCTGGACGCCGAGCTCGACCGGGACCCGCTGTACGTCGTCACCGAGTTCATCGACGGGCCGAGCCTGGAGAAGGCCGTGCGGGAGCGGGGGCCGCTGCCCGGCTCCGACCTGGAGGGCCTCGCGGTCGGCGTCGCGACCGCGCTGTCGGCGATCCACGGCGCGGGCATCGTGCACCGCGACCTCAAGCCCGCGAACGTCCTGCTGTCGTCCACCGGCCCCCGGGTGATCGACTTCGGCATCGCCCGCGCCCTCGACGCCGCCGACGGGCCCACCCGCACCGGGCAGTTCGTCGGCACCCCGAACTACCTGCCGCCGGAGATCCTGCGCGGCGAGCCGATCACCCCCGCCTCCGACGTCTTCTCGTGGGGCTGCGTCGTCGCCTACGCCGGGACGGGCGTCGCGCCGTTCGCCGGCGACACCGTCCCCGCGATCTTCTACCGGGTGGTGCACGACGAGCCGAAGCTGGACGCGCTCGACCCCGGCCTGCGGGACGTCGTCGAGGCCGCGCTGGACAAGGACCCCCGCAACCGCCCGTCCGTCCAGGAGCTGCTCGCCCGGCTGGTCGGCACCGGCGCCACCCCCGACCCGGCGACGCTCGCCGAGACGGTCGCGAGCGGCTGGCCCCGCCACGGCGCGGCGGCCGGGACGGGCGCCGCGGCCGGCGCGGGGATCGGCGCCGGCGTCGTCGGCGCGGGCGTGCAGGACGCGCCGACCCTCCAGTCGCCGTCCGTGCAGCCGCCGCCCGCCGCGGGCGGCGGCCCGGCCGACCCCGCGCGGACGGTCCTGCTGCGCGGCGACTCCACCCGCGGCGACTCCACCCGTGACGACGCGTCCCCGACGCCGCCCGTCCCGCCCGGGTCGCGGCCGCCGTCCGGGTCCGGGTCGTCCGGACGTCCGGGCGGCGGGGTGCCGCGCCGGGCGCTGGCCATCGGCGCGGGCGTCCTCGCGGTCGGCGTGCTGATCGGGTTCATCGGCTACAAGGTGATCGGCGGCGGGCCGCCGGACAAGCTCGCGACCGCGTTCAGCGACACCTTCACCAGCGACGACTCCGGCTGGTACACCTTCGGCGAGAACCAGCTCTACGCGAACGACCGGTACCGGATGCGGACCTCCGGCTCGGACTCGTCGCTGAACGCGTTCGTGCCGAAGGGCGAGGTGAAGGACTTCCCCGACCCGCTCCTGGCGACCGTCACCGTCGCCGTCCGCGAGGGCCCCGCCGACGCCCGGTTCGGCATGACGTGCCGGTCGAACGACGAGGGCGCCCGGCAGTACGTCTTCCTGGTCCGCAACGACGGCCAGGGCGCGCTGCTGCGCAAGGTCAACGGTGACCTCGGCACCAAGGACCTGGCGACGGTCGACTCGTCCGGCGGATGGGACGAGGAGGGCCCCAACGAGGTCCAGATCGCCTGCGAGGGGCAGGACGACGACAGCGTCCGGCTGCGGCTGTGGGTGAACGGCGACCAGGTCATCGACGAGACCGACGGCGAGCAGCCGCTGCCGAACGGCTGGGTCGGGCTGCGCATCGAGCGGGGCGGGAACCAGGCCGAGGATGTCACCGCCGAGTTCGACGACTTCGACATGTCGAAGATCCTCGAGTAGCCGCCGGCCCCGCGCGGCGGGCGGTCAGCGGGCCGGTTCGGGCGGCAGGTACCCGTTCGTCCAGCGCGCCAGCTCCTCGAACACGCGCCCGCGCACCGGCTCGGGCGACAGCACCAGGTCGTGCAGGCCGCCCTCGATCCGGACGAGCGTCACGTGCGGGCCGAGCCGGGGCGCCCAGCGGGCCATGTGCTCGACGTCGAGGATCGCGTCGGCGCCCGAGACGTCCGGTGACCGGCGGGACGGGCGGACGCTGCGGGTGGACGCCATCACCAGCACCGGCACGTCGATCGCGAGGCCGCGGTGCAGGCGGAGCTGCCCGCGCCGGACGGCGTCCAGCCAGGCGGCGCGGACCGGGAAGCCCAGCAGCGGCTTCCAGGAGAGGTCGAAGTCCCATTCGCCCTCGTGCTCGCGGTGCAGGCTCCGGGCGTACAGGTCGGACAGCCCGGCGGGCAGCGGCGCCTTCGGCAGGCGGGAGCGCAGCGCGCGGGCCAGCCCGGCGCCGATCTTGCGCATGGGCCACGGCTCGTTGATGTCCAGGAACGGGCTGTTGAGGAACACGCCGTCGATCAGCCCCTTGCCGCGCACCCGGTCGGCGTACAGGGCGGCGACGAGGCCGCCGGTGGAGTGCCCGTTGAGCAGCAGCGTCCCGTGCTCGTCCCGGTCCCGGACGATCCGGACGGCCGCGTCGATCTCGGCGAAGTACTCGGTGAGGCTCTCGATGTAGTTCGGCGTCTGGTGGGGCCGCAGCGAGCGCCCGTACTTGCGCAGGTCGAGCGCGTAGAAGTCGAACCCGAGGCCGGTGTAGAAGTCGGCGAGGTGCCGCTGGAAGAAGTAGTCGACGAACCCGTGCAGGTAGAGCACCGCGCGGCGGGACGGCTCGGGCCTGCGGCGCCGCACCAGCGTCGCGACGACCTCGCCCTCGGCGTCCCGGCCCATCGGCAGCTCGATCGCCTCGTAGCCGGGGCCGAGCACGTCCGTCGCCACGACCTCGCCCATCCGGGCCTCCCTCGGTCTCGATCTCCGGTCTCGATCTTCGTGCAGGGCCTCAGCGTACGGCGTCGGCCCGCCGTCCACATTTCGGACGCCCCATATGACGGATATCGACACTCGCACAGGTCATCTAGGGTGGATCCGTCCAAGACGCGAGCACGGGAACGCGAGGGAATGTCCGAAACTCAACACGCGGGGCTGCGGACCGGGCTCCGCCGCCGGCACATGACGATGCTCGCGATCGGCGGCGCGGTCGGCGCGGGCCTGTTCGTCGGGAGCGGCGCCGTGATCGGCACCGCGGGCCCCGCGGCCGTCCTGTCCTACGCGGCCGCGGGCGCGCTCGTCCTGTGCGTCCTGCGGGCGCTCGGCGAGATGGTCGTCGCGCGGCCCGTCGCGGGGTCGCTCGCCGAGTACGCGCGGATGGCGCTCGGCCCGTTCGCCGGGTTCACGATCGGCTGGATCTACTGGTACCTGTACGTCATCCTCGTGGGCGCGGAGGCGGTCGCGGGCGCCGCGATCCTCGCCGAGTGGATCGACCTCCCGGCCTGGACGCTCGCCGCCGCGCTGCTCGTCGTGATGACGGCCGTGAACCTCGTGTCCGTCCGGTCGTTCGGCGAGTTCGAGTTCTGGTTCGCCTCGATCAAGGTCGCCGCGATCCTGGTGTTCATCGTGCTCGGCGTCCTGTGGGTGCTCGGCCTGTGGCCCGACTCCCCCGGCGGCCTCGGCAACCTCACCGCGCACGGCGGGTTCGCGCCGAACGGCGTCGGGGCGATCTTCACCGCGATCGTCGCGGTCATGTTCGCGTTCGGCGGCACCGAGATCGTCACCGTCGCCGCCGCGGAGAGCAACGAGCCGGGCCGCGCCGTCGCGAAGGCCACCGGCAACGTGCTGTGGCGAGTCGCGATCTTCTACGTGTTCTCGATCCTGCTCGTCGTCGCGATCCTGCCGTGGAACGCCGCCGAGGTCCTCACCAGCCCGTTCGTCAGCGCCCTGGAGCACCTCGACGTCCCCGCCGCCGGAACGCTGATGCAGGCCGTGATCCTCACCGCCGTGCTGTCCGTGCTGAACTCGGCGATCTACGTCTCGTCGCGGATGCTGTACGTGCTGACCCGCGACGGCGACGCCCCCGCCGGGCTCGTGAAGCTGAACCGGCGCGGCGTCCCCGTCCGCGCGATCCTGCTCGGGACGGTCGCCGCGTGGGCCGCGGTCATCGCCTCCTACACCTCCCCCGACCAGGTCTTCGCGTTCCTGATGAACTCGATCGGGGTCGTGCTCGCGTTCGTCTACCTGGCGATCCTGTTCTCGCACCTGCGGCTGCGCGCGCGCCTGCAGCGCGAGGACCCGGGCAGCCTCACCTACCGCATGTGGCTGTTCCCGTACCTCACCTGGGTCGTCATCGCCGCGCTGGGCGCCGTCCTGGTCTCGATGGCGCTCATGGACGAGCGCCGCTCGCAGCTCGTCGCGTCCCTGGTCAGCCTCGCGGTGGTCGCCGCCGCCTACCCGCTGCGCAGGCGGTTCGGGAAGACGCCGCCGGTCGACGCGCCGCAGACGCTCGCGAAGAACCCGTAGGGCCCGGACGCCGCGGAACTCCCACCGGATATCGGCGCGCGGATCCGTGACCGGGCCTGGACACCAGATATATCGTGACGTGGGCCACATCACGGCATATGGTGCGCATGTGTCCGCCCCCGCCTCCAAGGCGCCCGACCCGTCCGAATCCGACCCGTCCGATCCCGGGAGCACCGCGCCGGCGGCGCCCGCGTGGCGGCCGCTGCTGCTCGTCGCGGGCGGCGCCGCGCTCGTCCTCCTCGCCCTCAGCGCCCGCTACGGGTACCACCGCGACGAGCTGTACTTCCGCGTCGCCGGACGGCACCTCGACTGGGGCTACCCGGACCAGCCGCCGCTCGTCCCGCTGCTCGCCCGCGCGATCACCGCGCTGTTCGGCGACTCCCTCGTCGCGCTGCGCGTCCCGTCCGCGCTCTGCGTCGCCGCCGGGGTCCTCGTCGCGGGACTGACGGCCCGCGAGCTGGGCGGGCGGCGGCGCGCGCAGCTCCTCACCGCCGGGGCGTACGCCGTGTGCCCGTTCGCGATCGCGTCCGGGCACACCCTCTCCACGGCCACGTTCGACATGCTGCTCACCACGGTGCTCGCCTTCCTGGCGATCCGCTGGGTGCGGACCCGCGACCAGCGGCTCCTCCTCGCCGCCGGCGCGGTCACCGCCGTCGCCGTCAACGTCAAGTACCTGGCGCCCGTCGCGCTGGCCGCGCTCGTCGCCGGGCTGCTGATCGCCGGGCCCCGCGACCTCCTCCGCCGCCCCCTGCTCGCCGCCGGGGCCGCCCTCGCGCTCGCGGCCGCCGTCCCCGGCCTGCTCTGGCAGGCCCGGCACGACTGGCCCCAGCTCGACATGGCCGACGCCATCGCCGGAGACGCCGACTTCGGCGGGCGGCCCGGCTTCCTCCCGTTCCAGCTCGTGCTGACCGGCGTCGTCCTGTCCTGGCTGTGGATTTACGGGCTGTGGCGGCTCTACCGGTCGGCCGACCTCGCCCCCTACCGGTTCGTCGGCCACGCCTACCTGCTGCTGAACGTCGTCTTCCTCGCCACCGCGGGCAAGCCGTACTACCTGTCCGGGCTGTGGGCCGCGCTGTGGGCGGCGGGCGCCGTCGAGGTCGAACGGCGGGGCGCGCCCCGCGGCTGGGGCTGGGCCGCGACCGTCCCCGCCTACGCGGTCACCGGCGTCTCGACCGTCCTGCTCACGCTGCCCGTCTACCCGGTCTCGACGCTCGCGGACACCCCGCAGCCCGCCGTGAACTCCGACGGCGCCGAGACCGTCGGCTGGCCCCGGTTCGCCGCCGAGGTGGCCCGCGTGCACCGCACGCTCCCCCCGGGCGAACCCGCGACGATCATCGTGAGCAACTACGGCGAGGCCGGGGCGCTCGACCGCTACGGGCCCGGCCACGGCCTCCCCCGCGCCTACAGCGGCCACAACGGCTACTGGTACTTCGGACGCCCGCCCGACACGGCCACCACCGCGATCGTCGTCGGCCCGGAGACCGTCGCGGGAGCCGCCCAGCTACGGCGCTTCTGGACGGACGTCCGTCCGGCCGGACGCATCGACAACGGCGTCGACCTCGACAACGAGGAACAGGGCAAGCCCGTCTGGATCTGCCGCGGCCTCCGCGGCACCTGGACCGACCTGTGGCCCGAGTTCAAGACACTGTCGTGAGGATCTCCCAGGACCCCGACCGGCGGACCAGCAGGTCGTGGCCCAGCAGTGCGGACGCCGGGGAGTCCCACGCCGGGTCGGCGTCCCGCGCCCACACCTGGGCGACCGCCCAGCGCAGCTTGTCGACGCCCTCCGGGTGACCGGTGCCCGACGCGACGAACACGTCCCGCGCGGGCGCCGCCACCACCAGGTCGCCCTCCACGCCCTGCGCGAGCTTGTCGAGGAAACCGTCGTCCAGGAGCAGGCTCGCCTCGAGCCCGCCCAGCGCGACCGTCACGGCGCGCACGTCCGGATACCAGTTCAGGCCCAGCTCGGGGCGCCGGTCCCGCAGGTTCAGCACCGCCCGCGTGCGCAAGTCGCCCGGCTCCACGCCCAGCTCCGCGCAGTGCCGCCGCGCCACATGCTCGTAGCGGCGGCCGTTCTCGTCCGCGTGCTCCAGCGCGTACGTCACGTACAGGTCGCCGGCGAACGGGTCGCGCACCGGCTCCTCGTCCGCCGGGAGCGGGAACTCGAGCTGCACCTCGGCCGGCACCCGCGCCTTCATCAGCGGGACGATGAGACTCGGGTCCGTCACGGGGTATTCCTCCTGATACGTCGGCCGCACCTTCGAGTGGATCACCCTACCGCCGCGCCCGTCTCACGCGTCCCGGGCCTTACCGACCCTTGACACCGGAACGCACCACCGGCAGATCCGCCGGCGCGCCCTGCTCGATCAGCCGCCACACCGCGTCCGTGTCGAGATGCTCCTCCACCAGATCGCCGAGCGCGTCCAGCGTCGCCTCCCGCAGCGCGGCGAACGACACGTCCGGCGCCGGCACGAAATCGCGCCCCGCCGCCCCCGCGACGTCCCCCAGGAACGCCCGCCGGAACCCGTCGTTCTCCATCGCGCCGTGCCACGTCGTCCCCCAGACGTTGCCCGACCTGCACCCGTCCAGGAAAGGCTCGCCGCCCTCCACGGCCACGACGCCGTGATGAATCTCGTACGCCTCCACCGGTTCCCCGTACGCCGCCCCGCTCGGACGTCCCAGCACCTTCTCCCGGCCGAACACCACGCTCGCGGGCAGCGCGCCGAGCCCCTCGACGCGCCCCCGGCCCGACTCCACGTCGTCCCGGATCTCCCGCGCGAGCATCTGGTACCCGCCGCACACCCCGAGCACCGGCCGGCCCTCCCGCACCCGCCGCAGGACCTCGTCCGCCATCCCCCGCTCCCGCAGCCACGCCAGATCGCTCACCGTCGCCCGCGTGCCCGGCAGGACGACCAGATCCGCGTCCGCGAGATCCCCCGCGCTCGCCGCGTACCGCACGACCACCCCGGGCTCGCAGGCCAGCGCGTCCAGATCCGTGAAGTTCGAGATCCGCGGGAACCGCACCACCGCCACCCGCAGCGTCTCCCGCCCGTACGGGGCCCGCGCGTCCGGCCGCGGAGCGTCCAGCGCCAGCGTGTCCTCCGAATCGAGGTAGAGCCCGAGCTTCCACGGCAGGACGCCCAGCGTCGGCCGCCCCGTCAGCTCCCGCAACTGCTCGAGCCCCGGCTCCAACAGCTCGGGCGCCCCCCGGAACTTGTTGATCACGAACCCCGCGATCAGCGCCTGGTCCTCCGGCTCCAGCAGCGCCACCGTCCCGAACAGCGACGCGAAGACACCGCCCCGGTCGATGTCCCCCACCACGACCACCGGCAGGTTCGCCGCCCGCGCCAGCCCCATGTTCACGATGTCCCCCGCCCGCAGATTGATCTCCGCCGGGCTGCCCGCCCCCTCGCACACCACCACGTCGAACTCGTCACGCAGTCGCGCGAGCGACTCCCCCACGACCTCCCGCAGACGCTCCTTGTGACGCCCGTACTCCAGCGCGTCGACCTCCGCCACCGGACGCCCCAGCACCACCACCTGGCTCCGCCGGTCGCTCCCCGGCTTCAGCAGCACCGGATTCATCAGCGCCCGCGGCGTCACCCCCGCCGCCTGCGCCTGCATGAACTGCGCCCGCCCGATCTCCGCGCCGTCCTCCGTCACCATCGAGTTCAGCGACATGTTCTGCGCCTTGAACGGCGCCACCCGCACGCCCTTCCGCCGCAACCACCGGCACAACCCCGCCGTCACCACGCTCTTGCCCGCGTCCGACGTGGTCCCCGCCACCAGCAGCCCGCTCACTTGCGCCTCCACGCCGCCACCGCGGCCAGCCCCGCCGCCGCGAACGTCACCGCCGCCGACAACCGGACGGCCCTCCCGATGTCCCGCACCTCCGGCGCCCGCCCGTCCCCCATCTCCGGACGCCGCTCCACCAGCCCCCCGTACGCGTTCGTCCCGCCCAGCCGCACACCCAGCGCCCCCGCGAACGCGGCCTCGCACCGCCCCGCGTTCGGGCTCGGGTGCTTCCCGCCGTCTTGCAGCAGCACCCGCCACGCGTCGGGCCCGCCGAACAACGCCACGAGCGCCCCCGTCACCCGCGCGGGCACCCAGTTCATCGCATCGTCGAGCCTCGCAGCCGCCCACCCGAACCGTTCGTACCGCGCGTTCCGATAGCCCACCATCGCGTCAAGCGTGTTCACCGCCCGATACACGAACAGGCCCGGGACCCCTGCGACCGCGCCCCAAAGCAGTGGCGCGACCGCCGCATCACTCGTGTTCTCCGCCACCGACTCGACCGTCGCCCGCACCAGCTCGTCCGCCTTCAACCCCTCGGGATCCCGAGCGCACAGATGAGGCAACCGAGCCCGCGCCGCCTCGAGATCGCCCCGCCCCAGAGCATCCGCCATCACCGAACCCTCACGCCCCAGCGACGTCCCCCCGAGGACCGCCCACGTCGCGAGAGCCGTCACCCACGGCCCCCTGCAGACCCGATCCACGGCGAACCCCGCGACACCCGCCCCGCCCACGAGCAGCCCCACGTACAGGACCCCCGCCGCCCGCGAATCCCGATACACCGCGCGCTCCACCCGCGACGCCACACGCCCGAACCCCGCGACCGGATGCCCCCGCCGCGGATCCCCCACCACCGCGTCCAGAAGCACCCCGAGAACGAGACCCTCAGCAGAGACACGAATCAAGCTCATCCCAGTGACGCTCCAGCCAATCCTGAGCCCGCCTTATCCGGAGCCCCGCACCACCCTGCCAGACGCGTGCCCAGCTCCCGCCCCTCCGGGCCCTCGCACGCATCGACTCGTACGACCGCTCGAACCGCACCCGAGCCGCCGGCAGCACCTCGCCCCTCTCACCCCGCGACAGCCCGTACGCGTCGCAGAACACCCGAAGCCTCCGCCCCACGTCGACGCCGTACCACACCGCGTCCCGATCCGCCGGATCCGCGATCGGCCCCCAATGCCGGAGCGCCGTCACCACGTCGTACAACCGCCGCGTCGGCCGCGCCAACTCGAAGTCGATGAACGCGACCGGCGTCCCCCCGCGAAAGACCACGTTCTCCGGCGTCACATCGCAGTGCCCGACGACCTCCGGGTCCCCATCGAGATACGAACCCTGATCCCACGGGCCGTCCGGCACCCCGAACGGCCGCACCGCCTCGTGGTACCGCCGCAGCAGCCCCGCGACCCCCCGCAGGGCGTCGTCCGTCCCCGCGTACCGCGGCAACGGCCGTCCGGGCACCTCCCCGGGCACCCAGCTCAGCACCTCGCGGCCCGACTCGTCCGTCCCCAGCACCCGCGGCGCCTCGAACCCGACCTCCTCCAGATGCCGCAGCAACCCCCGCACGGCCGCACTGTGCGCCCCCACCGGCCGCCGCACCGTGTCCGCCACCCGCACCACGCCCCCCGTCCCGGAGAGCGGAACCTCACCTTCCACGGCCACCAAAGATATGCCCCCTACCACAGCGGCGCGGCCACGAGCGGCGATATGGATGTGGAGCCTGACGACGCTCCGCCTTACACTGTGTCCCGGCGCCCAGCCGGTCGCCGAGCGCCCGTAGCTCAGCTGGATAGAGCATCGGACTTCTAATCCGACGGTCGCGGGTTCGAATCCTGCCGGGCGCGCTCTCTTCACCAGGCGATCCAGCCTATGACCAGGCAGAACGCCACCCGGACGACGTCCGGCCGGACGCAGCCGTATGCCACCGGATGCAGCCCCAGAGCACGGTTCCCGGAATATACACGGAATGACCACCCCGACGTTTCCCCAGGTCAGCCCGCATGCGAAGAGGGACCCCGGAACGCTCCGGAGCCCCTCCACGATAGTTGCCGATCATGCCGCCAACGCGTCCTCGATGCGCTGGTTGGCCACGTCCCGTTGCCCGTCGATGCACTTGGCGTAGACCCGCAACATCACATCGACCCCATGCCCAGCCCGTTCGGCCGCCTCCGGAGCATGGACCCCGGCGTTCAGCCACAGCGACACCGCCGCATGGCGAAGGTCATACGGACGGGCCGCAAACGGCGACTCGACCTGATCAGGAGTCAGCGCCAAGGCCCGAGCCCGCTTCCACACCTGCGCGTAGGCCGAGCCGGAGAACGATTGGCCCCCGCTGGTGACAAACATGCGCCCGTCCTCGGCCGTCCCGAACGCGTCGAGGTGATCGCGAAGGATGGCGACCAGTTCAGGCGGGACGGGCGCAGGGGAAGTGCTTATTCGCGTGGACGCCTCAACCAGGCAAGGGACCGTGGTCGCGTCTGTGAAGCATGGACGGGTGGACCGTGCTGCGGCACGTCGCCGTTTCTAGCCCTCTTCGGGCTTCAGCAGCGCCAACATGAACTGGGGCCCAGGCTTCGACGGTCGCCACCCCTGGTCCATTGCCTTGGTGATCGCGGTAGCCACCGTATGCGGAAGAACCACTGCTGCCGGGAGACCTACGGCATTGCCCGGATGAGCGCACGACAGTGAGACCACCAAGCGAGCACCAGGCCGATCGTTCTGCTGTACGGCGAAGGAGAGGGGAGACCACCCCATCGCTTGGTGGTAGGTCGGCCGACCGCGCACCTTCCAACGGAACTCGACGCCGTCGACGGTGATGAGCCGTGATCCCTTCCTCGCCAGCGCCACAGTGCTCCCGTCCCGCTGCTTCACCGGTCCGTCAGGGCCTTAGACGTCGTCTCATTTGGAGCGGTGGCGGCAGCAGACGAGGGTGGCGGCGGCGAGTGGGGCCTCAGTCCTGGCCGCTTCACGCCGGAACTGCCCCGCCCAGTCCGGGTCGTGATCGATGACGGTGACAGGGGCCGCCTGCCGCGTCATGCTGCGGTTCGTGATCGTCCGTTGGCATCACGATGCGCTCCCCTTCGTGCACCTCCGACACCGGTGGCGGCAGCGGGCAATTGCGGGGCCGGATGGTGATAGCCGCACCCCGAGCGGGCCCGTCAACAACACCCTTCACTCCCTAACCGATCGGCACTTCAGAACCACGGGTGCGCTGCGTGGCCGGGTGAGCCGGCTGATCGTGCTGGTCGCGATGGGAACGCGCGTTCCTACGGGCCACGCCGAGTTGGGGAGGAACCGTCCAGACCTTCCGGGTACGACCGTGCTCAATGCTCAGGAGCCCGGAGCGGGCCGGCCCCGCACCGGGCTCGGAGGTCGGGCCCGGTGCGGGGCGGGGTGTCAGGTGCCGTTGGCGGGTTGGGTGTAGGTGCGGCCGTCGATGGTGGTGGTCAGGGTGCCGGTGGCCTGAAAGATGTTGGTGAAGACGTCGATGGTGAGGTGGAAGCCGTCGGGGCTGGTCTTCTTGGTGGCGCGGACCGCACCGGTTTGGACGAGGTCGGAGTACCAGTCGACTTCGTTCAGCGTTGGTGTGGAATTAGTGGTGGTGACCTTCTCGGTGCCGTTGAGGACGTGGCGGCCATCGTCGGAGTAGTTCCGGTAAGCGACCTCGACGGTGCTGATGGCGGTGCGGTCGGCGTTCTCGGTGATCTTCACCTTGGCGACGCCGGACTTCTTGCCGGATACGAAGTAGTCGCCCTGCGGGGGGTAGGGGCGCTCGGGGGCGGCGCTGCCGGGCACGTACGGGGTGCCCCAGGGGACGGTGTCGGAGATCGGGGCGACCTTGCGCGGCTTGAGGGGCCTGCGGGAGGGGAGGTCGGCGATCATCATGCGGGAGGTGCGGCCGCCCTCGGCGGTGGAGGGTCGGCAGGGCAGCGGGTTGGTGCCGCCGCATGCGGGTGGGACGACGAACGCCTGCCAGTAGACGATCTGGGTGCCGTCGGGGGACCACTTGGGGTCGGCCCTGCCGTTCCAGTACGGATCGCTGACGCTGCCCGGGGCGCCGTCGCCGGCGTTGATCTGCTGGCCGGCGTAGCTTCCGCGGTCGCCGTGCCGGTCGATGAGGTAGGGCTGGAAGAACCTGCGCTGCCCGTTGTTGCGGGTGGAGGAGGCGGCGCTGGTGGTGATCAGGTCGGTGATCGGGGGGATGACGCGCATGCCGGCCATGAACATCTGACGGTCGGTGCCGCGGGTGTCCATGGCGACGGTCCACTTGTCGTCGGGTGAGATGTCGACGGGGTCGACGTACTCGGGGTGGGCGGTGAGGCGGCGGACCTTGCCGGTTTTGAGGTTGGCGGCGTACACGTCGATGTTGGAGGACTCGGTGGGGTAGCCGACGTAGGTGACCTCGTCCCCGGTGCCTGAGAACCCGCGTAGCTCGCCGACGGTCGGGACGGCGGGATTGATGCGCAGTTTGCGTGGGTTCTTGGGGTCGACGCGGACCGGCTGCTGGTCGGCGGCCGGGCTGTAGAGCCGTGTCACCTTGGTGATGTCGTAGCGGGGTGCGAGAGGCGTGCCGGTTGTGGGTGACGGGTTGAACGTCAGGCGCCCAAGGTAGGAGTACTGATTGAGCTTGCCGTTGCGGGTGATGGCGACGCTGCTGAAGCCCACGTGCACACCGTCGGGGTGCAGGCGTATCTCGCGGATGCTGCCGCCGGGGCCGGATCCGTCGGCGGTGGTGTTCCACCGCAACGGGTAGACGTGGGTCCTTTCAGGGGTGCACCGCCGGTCGGTGAAGGTGTACCCGCCGCACTCGATGATGTTCTCACCGGCCAGCAGGCGCTTGCCGTCCCAGGAGGTCTCCGCGTGCTCGTACTCCCCCGTTCGAGCGATCGTGTTCTCCTCCGGGAGCCCGCAGGTGATGCACTTCCAGGCGTCGCCGTTGGGGAAGGTCCGTCCGTTCGTCTTGACGATGATCGTCTGGTCGCCGGAGTAAACGGCCGCCGGGTCCGGAGCCGTGGGGGCTCCGGCGAAGTGGACGGTCGCCAGGACGTGCTCCCCGTCGGGAAGGAAGTCCCCGGACTCCAGTCCGACATTGCGGCCGACGCATCCGGTCCTGTTCGGGTTGATCTCGGGGGTGCACGCGCCGGGCTCGGTGGATTGCGTGACCGGCGGGAGCGGCAGCTCGCGGACCTTGATCGGCTCGGGCCTGGGCGGACGCGGTTCTCCGCCCGGCCATGAGTGCCCTGCCTGGGCCGGGGCAGGTGGTGCGGCGGTGGCCGTGTGCCCGGTGCTGCCGAGTGTCATCACACTGACGAGCAGGACGGCCGTCCACCGGCGTGACCATCTTCTTTTCAGCACGGTCGGCATCCGATTCCGCATGCATGTCCCTTCACCAGGGTGGAGTGATCGGAGTCACAGGAAGGCGTGGAAGTAGAATGGCAGTACGACTTTCGCTAGTCAAGAATGTGATTCTCGCTAGAGCGAACCTGGATTCCGTCCAGGAGGGGCGTCAATCTATGGTGGAGCGGTGGAGGGCGGCCCTCACCCACCTCACCGGGCCAGCACGAACCCCCGCCGGTCGGAAGACGTGCACGGACCCTCGTGTCGAGGGTTTCGGCGGCATGGAACTGTGGGGCTGCAGGGAGGCGAACCTCGGGCGGCCAGCCCGGAATCGTCCTACGGACTCCCGCTGGGGCCTGAACTTCGTGGATATGCCGTCTGGCCGAGGAACTCGGCCACCCGAGGGTCTGAATCTACGACTCGGCACCGCTGAGGGGGCCTTGTTCACCTTGCCCTGGTCGCCCAACGGATGTCCTGCATCGGACTCGTGCCGCCGTCCTTTAGACGTCGTCTCCTTTGGTGAGGTGGCGGTAGCAGATGAGGGCGGCGGCGATGCCGACGAAGGCCAGGAAGTGCTCGGCCTTGCGCTCGTAGCGGCGGTGCAGGCGGCGGAAGCCGTTCATCCAGGAAACCGTGCGTTCGACCACCCAGCGGTGCCGGCCGAGCCGGTTGGAGGTCTCGATGCCGCGGCGGGCGATGCGTGGGACGATGTTGCGGCTGCGCAGCCATCTCCGCAGGTCGGCGTAGTCGTAGCCTTTGTCGGCGTGCAGCTTTGCCGGACGGCGGCGGCGCGGGCCGCGGCGGGAGCGAACGGGCGGGATGCCCTTCACCAGCGGCTCCAGGCCGAGCTTGTCGTGGGTGTTGGCCGCTGAGATTCCGACAGAGAGGGGGCAGACCGGCACGGTCGGTGAGCGCGTGGATCTTCGACCCGGGCTTGCCGCGGTCGACAGGATTCGGGCCCGTCAGCTCCCCGTTACTTTGTTCGTGGCCCGGAGACGGGCTCCCGGTCT
>NZ_JBFAUZ010000048.1:0-70901 GCF_040679555.1 Spirillospora sp. NPDC052242 | reverse complement strand
CCCCGCTGCCCGAGGGCGTGCTGACCGGGCGCGGCATGCTCGGCGACGGGTGCATCGACCTGCGGCGGTTCCGCGCCGCCGTCGACGCCGCCGGCTACGGCGGCCCGATCGAAGTGGAGATCTTCAACGAGGCGCTGTGGGCCATGCCCGGCCCCGAGGCGCTGGCCCTCACCCTCGCCCGCTACCGGGAGCACGTCGAGTGACCCCACCCGCACCGAAGTCCGGAAAGCGCTTCCAGTAAGCGCTTTCCACCCCACCCCCACGAGAAGGACGGTCGGAATGCGAAAACTCAGCTGGAGTCCGCTCGCGATCACGGCGCTGCTGGCGTCGCTGATCGCCGTACCGCCGGCGGCGTCGGCGGCGGAGACCGCGCCCGCCCCGGCGCCCATCCTCGACCCGATCCCCGAGGATCCCGCGCCCGCCGGGCTCGGGCTCGTCCTGGAGAAGGTCGCCCAGCTCCCCAAGTCGGAGCCGTCCGCCCCGCCGACCGACGACCGGCTGAAGCGCTGGAACCGCATCAACCACGTCGGCGAGCTCCCGGACCGCTCGGGCCGCCTGTTCGTCCCCGACCTGAACGGCAAGCTGTACCTCCTCGACAAGAAGACCCGCACGCCCCGCACCTACCTGGACGTCGGCGCGACGTTCGCGCCCGACTTCTACTCCGCCGCCGGGCTCGGCCAGGGCTTCGGGTTCGTCGCGTTCCATCCGGCGTTCGCGAAAAACGGAACGTTCTACACCACCCACGTCGAGCGCGGCACCGCGCTCGAAACGGAGGAACCCGACCTCCCTGAGCAGCCGAAGACCGGCTACCACGGCGTCCTCACCGAGTGGATCGCCGACGACCCGTCCGCCGGCACCTTCACCGGCACGCACCGCGAGGTCCTGCGGTTCGGGTTCTCCGGGCGGATCCACAACCTCCAGCAGATCGACTTCAACCCCAACGCCCGGCCCGGCGACCCCGACTACGGGATGCTGTACATCGCCGTCGGCGACGGCGGCAACGGCAACGTCGGCGCCAACGGCGGCGACCCGCAGAACCTCGCCATGCCGCAGGGCAAGATCCTGCGGATCGACCCGTCCGGCACCAACGGCGTGAACGGCGAGTACGGCGTCCCCGCCGACAACCCGTTCGTCGGCCAGGACGGCAAGCTCGCCGAGATCTACGCCTACGGCATGCGCGACCCGCACCGGTTCAGCTGGGACACCCGCGGCTCCAAGCGGCTGTTCCTCGCCCACATCGGCGAGCACGAGATCGAGTCGATCCACGAGATCGAACCCGGCGACAACCTGGGCTGGAGCGAGCGCGAGGGCGCCTTCACCTTCCGCGAGGACGACCGCTGCCACCTCTACCCGCTGCCGGAGGACGACCTCGAGTACGGCTACAACTACCCGCTCGCCGCGTACGACCACGACCCGCCCGCCGACTGGGACTGCCGCAGCGACGTCGGCAAGGCCATCTCCGGCGGCTACGTCTACCGCGGCAAGCTGAACGCCCTGCGCGGCAAGTACCTGTTCGGCGACATCGTCAACGGACGGCTCTTCTACACCGAGGAGTCGGACATGAAGCGCGACCCCACCGGCCAGGACCGCGCGCAGATCTACGAACTGTCCGCCTACACCACGTCCGGTGAGCCCGTCACCATGCGGGACCTCGCCGGGGACGAGCGTGTCGACCTGCGCATCGGCTCCGACGCCAAGGGCGAGCTGTACCTGCTCTCCAAGGCCAACGGGACGATCTGGAAGATCGTCGACACCCGGCGGTTCGCCGAGTGCCGCACCGGCCCCGCCCGCGTCGGGCACGCCGCCGACGCCGGCGACTGGTCGCCCGTCACCCCGTCGAAGTGGCGGTTCGAGCACGGCCAGGTCGTCCTCGCCGAGGCGGGCGAGGCGCGCCCCGGCCCCCGCCGCCCCTTCGAGTACGCGGTGCTGAAGAAGGGCCCGGAGTTCGCCTCCGCCCAGATCGACGCGGAAGTGCGGCTCGACACCCCCGTCGCCGAGTCCAACCGCGACGTGATCGTCGTGTTCGGCTACCGCGACGACACGCACTTCTACTACGCGCACCTGTCCAGCGACAACACCATCTACCCGCACAACGGGATCTTCCTGGTGAACGGCGCCGACCGCGTCCGCATCGACCGGCAGTGGAACGCCAACCGGTCGAAGGGCGCGCCGCCCGCCGTCACCGACGCGAACTGGCACGACGTCCGCGTGCGGCACTGCGCGGGCACCGGCGAGATCGCCGTGTACACCGACGGCGCCGACCGTCCCGTCTTCACGGCCCTCGACACCACGCTCGGCTCCGGCCGGGTGGGCTTCGGCTCGTTCGACAACATCGGCCGGCTCCGCGACCTGACCGTCCGCGGGACCCCCGCCCGATGACCCCACCGGACGGGCGGGGCCGCCCCGCCCGTCCGGCTCCCCGAGGAGACCGACATGCGCATCCGCCGCACCGCACTCGTCACGACCGTCCTGCTGGGCGCCTCCCTCGCCGCCGTCCCCGCCCAGGCGTCCGGCCCGCACCTCCGCAAGGACCTGGTCGCCCACTACGACTTCGAGCACCCGATGCCCGGCGACCCGTCCCGCGAACGCGACCTCGGCCGCTCGCACACCCCCATCGACCTGGTGAACGGCGGCGCCGCCATGCGCGTCCGCGACGGCTCCCGCAGGAACGTCGTCCAGCTCCGGCAGATGAACGGCGCCCCGAACGACGACTGGAAGGCCGGCGTCTACTCCGCCACCGGCGTGCCGACCCTGCGCGCGTTCAACGCCGCCGCCGGCGCCACCCTCTCCGGCTGGTTCAAGATGACCGGCGCCAACCCGAGCCCCAACACCAACACCGCCGACCCCGACGACCGCTACAACGCGATCGGACTGTCGGGCGTGCTCACCGGCGACTCCGACGGCCACGCCGTCCGCGCCCTGCTGGAGATCATCGACGTCTCCGGCGAGCTGCGCGTCGTCGCCCTTGGCCGCCGCGTCGACGGCGGCTCCTCGCAGACGTTCGCCGCACAGCAGGACTGGCGCTCGATCCTGCCGTCCCATACCTGGGTGCACCTGACCGCCACGTTCGACTACGACACCGGGGAGATGAAGCTCTACAAGAACGGCGAGCCGCTCCCGGGCTTCTACACCCGCACCGGCGACCCCTGGGGACTCGACGGGCCGCCCGAACCCGACGTCACGTCCGCCACCGACCCCCGCGGCATCAAGATCGGCGGCAGCTTCCCGCAGGACGACGCCGAGGCCAACCCGTGCGACTGCAGGATGGACGACCTGATGTTCCTCGACCGTCCCGTCACCGACCGCGAGGCCCGTCAGATCTACCGGATCACGAAGCACTGACCCGTCCGCTCGAAGGGCCCGGTGGCGCGCCACCGGGCCCTTCCGTTGCACCGCCTTCGCCAAACCAGTTGTCGCTGTCGGCTCGTCATTCGAGCTCCTGCGGTTTGCGGTAACGTCGGAATCAGGTTCCCTGAGCGACAAGGTCGCTCATTTTCGTGCGCGAAGTCGGAGGTGATTACGGTGCATCCGGTCTTGTGACGGCCCCAACCCGGGGCGTCGCGGAGCCGAAAGGTGACCGTATGAGCAAGACCGACAAGACCCGGCCCTGGTGGGTGGGAATGGCCGAAGCGCCGATGGTGAACTGCCGTCCCGTCCATGACCACCGGTTCGGGCCGTGCACGCTGCCGGAGGAGATCACCCCCGACAGCACGTCCATGAACCGCCGCGGAAGAAGCGGCTGCTACTGGGGCGCCACCGACCACTACCTGTTCGATTGCGGCACCCTCGGTGGCGGCCGGGAGTGGTACCGCCTCCGCCGCGAAGACCGTCGCCGCAGCCGTCACCAGGCGCGCCGCGCGCTGCGCGCCTACAACGGCGAAGACTGAGAAGAGAAGGCAGGGCCCGCCTTTCGCGGGCCCTGCCCTGGTCCGCCGGCCGGCCAAGAACCCGCCGACACCGGTGACCTCAGCGAATCAGGCCTTGCGATAGACCTGGCGGGAGCCACCCTCGGGGCCCGGTTCTGCGGCCTCCGCAGGGATGAATCCGAGGCGTTCGTAAAAGATCCTGGCGCCGCTTTCGGTGGCGCCGGGATGATCGACACCGAAGGTCACGACCTCGACGGTTGCGGGGCGTTGGACGAACCTGCGCATCGCGTCCGTCATCAGAGCGCGACCGATGCCCTGGCCGCGTGCCTGCTCGGAAACGACGAGCCAGTGGACATGGTAAGTCGGAGGTTTGCCCCCAAAGAGCAGCCCGCCAAGAACCACGGACCCCGTCGTGGCGGTGGCGACCAAGGCCGTGCCCCGCAGAATGTGCTTATCGACGGAGGCGTGGAAGCCCGGGTCCTCGACCATAGGGCCGAACCAGTGCTCGACCTGTCCCGCCAATGCCGCGAAGCCGGATGCGTCCCGCTCGTCGGCAAGCCTGATGATCACGCCTACAGTGTCGCAACGCTTCAAGCAGCGAGAAACGCTCGCCCTCAAGCACCACCGCGACCGTTCGTACGCCGACGCTCGTGACCGCAACGGTTCGGTCAGTGCGCGCGAGGCCGCAGCGAAGGTGCGTCTTGCCGGCGCAGCGGCGAGCCGTCCCTAGCCGGCTGTGTCGGCCAGGGCGCGGAGAGCTGGGCGAGCAGTCGGGCGATCTCCTCCGTCGGCACGTCGCGGAGCTCCTCCATCTCCAGTAGTTGGCGGCCGACGGTCACCCCGAACACGACCATGGTCATGAGGGTCGCGCGCCGGCGCGCATCGTCGTGCCCGCCGATCGAGTCGCCGAGCCGCTCGATCTGGCCCGCGAGCACCGTCCGGGCCGCTTCGGCGGCCTCCGGATGCGTGAGCATCTCACGCCGAATCGCTCACCGCCGGGACCGGCACGTTCAGCATCGACCCGCTGGCGGGACGTGCGCGCCGAAGAAGGACAGCGGTGGGCCGCTCGCTGGACGAGGACGAGTCGATCGAGCACTGCGGCTCCGGCTCGCGCTCCAGCGCCGCGGAATGCGGCCGCCCGCCGTCGACGCTCCCGGCGGCACCAGCCGTGGGCGGGCCGTTCGGACAAGATCGCCAGGACGACCGAATAGCTGAAGCACAAGCCGGGACCGCAAGTGCGTGAGCGCGGGCGGCCTGATGACCGCTCGAAGCGAGTCAAGCGCGCTCTCTCAAGAGAGGGCGGGCTGCGTCAGCCCACCGGAGATGTCGACCGCCGACTTCGCCGCCGTCGAGCGGCAAGAGCACCGGCGACCGCGAGCGCAGCCGCTCTCGCAGAACACCTCATGGCAGCCACCCGCCGATCGCGTTGGCCGCGGGACTACGGTCCGGCCGTGGGGGCGGGATCTCCGACGGGGCAGGCGACCTCCCAGGCCGCCTCGATCATGCGGAAGATCTCGTCCACCGCGGCCTCCGGATCGGCCGCCTCCCGGGCCAGCGAATAGGCGTCGATCACGAACCTGGCGATCGTCCGGCAGGCCGTCGCGGTCGGCGCCGCGTCGAGTCCGGCGGCGATGGCCGTTGCCAGCGCCTCCGCATGGCGCAGCCTCATCGACTCCTCGTACTCCCGCAGGGCGGGCGTTTCGTCGACCAGGCGCCAGATCGGGGCGGCGCTGTCGGCCGTGCAATGCCGCACCAGGGCGTGGATCTCGCGGCGCAGCGCAGGGACGAGCGGTTCGTGCGGCTCCCGGCCGGTGACCGCCCGCGCGAGGCGTTGCTCGAAGTCTTCGTCCTGCTCGAAGACGAGGGCCTCTTTCGAGGCGAAGTGCGAGAAGAGCGTGGTGACGGCCACGTCGGCTTCGGCGGCGACGTCACGGATGCCCACCGCGTCGTACCCGTGCTCGAGGAAGAGCCGCAGCGCGGCGTCGGCGATCTTCTGGCGGGTCGCGGCCTTCTTGCGCTCACGGCGTCCGGACGGCACGGTCATGGGCCAACGCTAGCAGGTACAAAGCCGTAACGGTTTTTAAATCGTAACCGTTAGTGTTACGGTCGGCGGCATGAAGAGAGTGAGTTTCGCCGAGTTCGGCGGTGCGGACGTTCTGCAGCTCGTGGACGCCGAGGAGCCCCATGCGAGTCCCGGCCAGGTGCGCATCGCCGTGCGGGCGGCGGGCGTGAACCCCGTCGACTGGAGGATTCGTGAAGGCCAGTTCCAGAAGGTGCATCCGATCGAGTTCCCCGCCGGGGTCGGACAGGACGCCTCCGGCGTGGTGGACGAGATAGGCGAGGGCGTCGAAGGGGTCGAGGTCGGCGACCACGTGTTCGGTGAGGGCTCGAACACCTACGCCGAGTTCGCCGTGCTGTCGGCCTGGGCCCGGATGCCCGACGGGCTGACCTTCGAAGAGGCGGCCGGATACCCCTCCGTGGTGGAGACCGCGCTCCGCATCGTCCGCGAGGTCGGCGTGCAGTCCGGGCAGACGCTGCTGGTCAGCGGTGCGTCCGGGGGAGTGGGATCGGCGGTGCTGCAGATCGCCCGCGACCGCGGCATCACGGTGATCGGCACGGCCGGGCCCGCGAACCAGGACTATCTGCGCAGCCTGGGCGCCGTCGCCACGACCTACGGCGAGGGCTGGGTCGAGCGGGTGCGGCGGCTCGGCCACGTCGACGCGGCTCTCGATCTCGCCGGCTCGGGCGTGATCCGCGAGCTCGTCGAGCTGACCGGGGATCCACGGAAGGTGATCACCATCGCCGATCTCGGTGCGCCGGAATTCGGCGTCCGGTTCTCCGGCGTGGCCGGAAGCATGCCAGAAGCGCTCGCCGAGGCCGTCGGCCTCATCTCGCGGGGGAAGCTCCACATCCCGGTCGAGAAGTCGTACACGCTCGCCGATGCCGCGGCGGCGCACATCGACAGCCAGGCCGGTCACACGCGCGGGCGCCGGGTCGTGCTCGTCTGAAGTCGGCTGCGCGTCGTCCTCAATCAGAACCCGAGGACGGCGCGCAGCCTCGAGGGCCTCGGTGGGCGCCGCCGCAGTGCGTCGCGCGGCGGCTCTCCGCCGACACAGCTGGGATCGAGATCATGGTGGAGGTTGACCTTGGGGCAGGGTGGACGCTCGGCACAGCGGCACGAAGCCGACCCGGACACGACATCCCGAAGGAAGACCTCCATGACGATCATCCTTTCCGACCAGGACAAGAGCACCCTGCGGATCGCCGCATTCGGCGCCGTGTCGTGACCGCCGCCGGTGCCGCTCGTCCCACGCCGGGTGCGTTTCCGCAGCGATCGACACGCTCGGACGGACGGGGCCCATCCGTGCAACGTCCGGTTGATCAGCCTGGGGACAGCGCTGCCCCGCCACGGTCGATCGTCTCGAGAAGAAGCTTCGCGGCCCGCTCCGCCCCGTCGGTCCGGACCGTCTCGGCCACAACGGCCGCGCGGGCACCGGTCTCGGGGACCAGAGCGACCTCGAGGGCGGCCGACAGGGACTCGGCGGTCGGCGTCGCACCGTCATGCCCCGTGCCGATGCCCAGCTCGGTCACCCGGCCCGCCCAGTACGGCTGGTCCGCGACCTGAGGCACGATCACCTGAGGCGCCCCCGCACGGGACGCCGTCGTCGTGGTGCCCGCGCCGCCGTGGTGCACGACCGCGGCCACCCGGCGGAACAGTGCCTGCTGATTGACTTCACCGACGACCAAGCAGTCGTCCCGGTCGTCGATCAGGTCAAGGTCGGCCCACCCGCTTCCGAGCAGGACGCGACGACCCTGCGTCCGGACCGCTTCGATCACCGCCCGGGAGAGCTCCGGCGCGCTCGCGCCCCGCATCGGCATGCTGCCGAAGCCCACGTAGACCGGCTTCGCTCCGACGGCCAGGAACGCTTCCAAATCGCCCGGGAGCGCGCGCTCGTCCGGCCGGATCCACGCGCCGGTCTGCGTGACGTCGAGCTCCGGCGTCTCCTGCCACGGGCCCAGGACCGGGTCGGCCGCCAGGAGCGGGTGGCCGGTGTAAACATGGTCGCGGACGCCGCTCACCGGCGGCAGCCCGACCGAGGCCCGGTGAGCGTTGATCATGTCGCCGAACAGGCTTTCCAGGTGCTCGGCGTGCAAGTTCCACAGCTGCCGGTTGTCGGCCGCCTCAGTCGGAACCGTCTGTCCGGGCCAGCGGAGAGGCGGGTGATGGGACGACGGCACGTTACACGGAGAGAGGGACGTGAACACATAGGGGACGCCCAGCTTCTCGGCCGCCGTCCGTGTACCGGCCAGGGCCGGGAACGAGCCGGTGGCCACGATCGCGGCGCAGCCCTCAGCCGCCTCGGCGACCGTCTCGTAAGCCGGCCTCGGGGAACATCGGTACAGCGGTTATCGGTGAGAACGATCTTGTTCAGGGTGAGAGGGCGCTGACCCTGTTCTCGTACTCGCGGCGGGCCTTGCGCTGGGCCGGAACAGCCGGGACACCCTGGTCGCCGTTGAGCGGCTGACAGCGGTCGAGGAGCTGACGGTGCACGGCGGGGACGGCGGTCACGCGCAGGGTGTAGCCCTGACCCCGCCATACGGTCACCCCCTGGTCGAGCGCCTCCTGCTCGGCGGGTCCAGTTTGCAGGCGCGGAGGAAGTCGGCGACCTTGCCCGGCATGTCGAGGGTGACCGGCAGCTCAGGGGCGGCGGCCTCCTCAGTGGCGGTGTGGTCGGGCAGAAGGTCGGCGACGGCCGTGCGGATCGCGCCGCGGCTGACTCCGTGTTCGCGGGCGAGGGCGGCGATGGAGTGGCCTTCCAGGTACGCGGTGCGGACGTCGCCGGTCTTTGTGGTTGCCACGGCGGGGCGGCGTCCGCCCTTGCTGCCCTTGGCCTCGGCGGCGCGCAGTCCGTCGTAGGTCAGCTCGCGTTGGAGGTCACGCTGGAGTTCGCCGACTGCCGCGAGGGTCTGCACCATGAACTTCACGGTGGACAGCAGCTCGCCGGTGCGCGGGTGACGGGCGGTGAGGTCCATCGCGGAGAACGCGCCGTCGTGGATGCGAAGGGCGATCTGGTCGCGGTGGAGGACGTCGAGCACGTCGAGGATGTGGCCGGTGCCGCGTACGAGGCGGAACATCTCGGAGATGTGCACGGTGTCGCCCGGCCGGGCGTAGTTCAGCAGCTCGCGGAACTTCGGCCGCTGGAGCGGGTGGAGGCGACTGGAGGTCCCTGGGTACTCCTCGAAGACGACCGGGTCCTCGATCCCGGCCTCGTCCAGGACGAGGCTCTGCCGGGCGGTGGACTGCTGGTCGGTCGAGACGCGCTTGTAGATTAGGTTCGCCAGCGAGGGGCCCCTTCCGTACGGAGGATCGGACCCTATCTGTCGTCAAACCCTGTCAGCAATCACCATCGGATCTGATTGGATTCGCACCGCCCCGAACCCCCTGATTGCACGGGATCATTGGACGCCTCGGCCTCCTGTCGTCAAACGATCGTTTGCCGACAGGTATTGCAGGTAAAGGCGTCACGGTCTTTGGCATTGCGCGTCAGTGTCGAAGTTCCGGCTTCGGGTCAGGCCCGCGGGTCGGGACTGTATCTGGCGAGCATGGTCTGGACGGCTTCTTCGACGGCGTTGTGAATGTCGGAGGCTGCGGGGTTCCAGCCGGTCAGCAGCATGCGGGGCCACAGGACGTAGTTGGCGATCATGCCGAGGAACTGGTTCGCGGCGCTCTCAGCGTCGGGCACATCAGCGTTGCCCGCCTCATGCTCGGATTCCAAGTAGTGCTGGACGGAGGCGAAGTAGGGCAGTTTGCCGAGCCGGAACTGCATCCGTCCCAACTCGGGGAAACGAGGCAGTTCGGCGATGACGATCCGGAACAGGCCTGCCATGCGGGGCTGGCCGATCAGGTCGGCGTAGCGGTGGCCGATGGCTGTCAGCCCGGAGCGCAGATCTCCCGCCTGTGGCCGCGCGGCGGTATCGCCGGCGTCGCGCTGCCAGGACTCGGTGACGATGGCCTCGAAAAGGGCCGCCTTGGTGGGGAACTGCTTGAACAGGGTGGACTTCGAGACCCCGGCCGCTTCGGCGATCCGTGCGAGGGAGGTGCCGTCGTAGCCACGGTCCAAGAACAGTTCTGTGGCCGCGGAGATGATCGCCTCGCGCTTCTGCTGGGCGAGCCTGCGGTGATGCGCGGTGAGTTCTGCTGCCATGCGGAGAGTATGCCGCAGCCCCGAGGCGAGTCACTTGACTCGCCTCGGGGCCTCGCCTACGGTGCACCAGCAAGGCGAGTCGAGTGACTCGCATCTGATCTGTGGCACCTGGGCACATCCTGGTTGTCGCACGGTGGAGGAAGTTCATGACAATCGACAAGATCGCTTTGGTGACCGGTGCGAATCGCGGCCTCGGGCGCAGCGCGGCCATCGCCCTGGCCACACGCGGGGTGCGGGTCGTGGTCACCCACCGCGGCGATGCGGCCGGGGCTGAGAAGACGGTGGAACAGGTGCAGGCGGTGGGTGGGACTGCCGCTGTTCTCCGGCTCGACATCAGCGACGTCTCCTCTTTGGCGTCCTTCACCTCCGAACTGGGCGCGCAGCTGGAGCGCTGGGGTACTTCGCGGCTCGACATCCTGGTCAACAACGCGGGAGTGGGAGTCTTCGGACCGCTGGAGGACGTCACGATCGACGACTTCGACACGGTGATGGGCACCAACGTCCGGGGCACGTTCTTCCTCATCCAGTCGCTCGTGCCGCTGCTGGCCCAGAGCGGCCAGGTCATCAACGTCTCGACGTCTCTGACCCGCCACACCAGCCCCGCCACCTCGGTCTACTCCGCCTCGAAGGCGGCCGTCGAAGCTCTGAGCCGCACCCTCGCCGCAGAACTCGGCCCGCGCGGCATCCGGGTCAACTCCATCGCCCCGGGGCCGACCGCCACCGATTTCAACGGTGGAGCGATGCGGGACGACGCCGGAATGCGCCAGGTTCTGGCCGGACAGACCGCGCTCGGCCGCGTCGGCGAACCTGAGGAGATCGGCGACGCCATCGCTACGCTGGCCTCCGAGGGACTGCGCTGGGTCACCGCCCAGCGCATCGAGGTCTCCGGCGGCGCCCTCCTGTGACGCCGGGCGACGGCCGGTAAGGAAGCAGGCAGTGACGGCCCCGACTCACTCCGAGCCGACCGACTCGTCCTCCTCCAGCTCTGGCGCATCAGGGTCCCGAAGCGGGCGCAGGGCGCCAGCGGCCGGAACGCTGGCGGTGAAGCTGTAGCGGCCAAGCAGGTTCAGGTTGCGGTGCTTGAGCGGGGAGAGCCGGGCGATGTCCTCGTCCCGGATTTCGTGGCCCTCGGCCTGGAGCTGGGCGGACGGCGGCGTCGATGTAGCGGGTGGTCCAGAGCACGATGGCGTTGAGGGCCAGACCGAGCGCGCCGAGCTGGTCCTCCATGCCGTCGCGGTACGCCTGGTGGATGGTGCCGCGCTTGCCGTGGCACACGTCCCGGGCCAGCTTGTGGCGGGACTCCTGCACCGTGAGCTGCCGGTTCATCTGACGCCGGTAGGTATCGTCCACCGGGTCGACCACCCGCAGCAGGTGCTCGATCTTCGCGATCCGCCCGTACTCCGCGAACGCCGTCCCCAGCGGAGTCGGGCGCCCCTCGCGCCCGAGCATCCGCAGCAGGTCGTACGCGCGGACCTGGTTGGTGACCAGGGAACTGGCGACCTTCAGCATGTCCGGCCAGTGCGTGATCACCTTGTTCAGGTTCACACGGTTGCGGGCCAGGTCCTCCACCGCGCCGTAGGTGCCGGTCTCGACGCCGGGCATCGTGGCCCGCCAGAACCGCTGGTCGTCCAGGTCGCGGAACCGCGGGCTGAAGTTGTAGACGAGGATCTTGAACAGGCCGAAACACCATGTCGGAGTACGAGGCGTTGTCGGTGGCCACCAACTCCGGCTTGACTCCGCCGTCCACGTTCAGCAGCGCGCCAGGATGTGCAGGGAGTCGCGCGGGGTGCCGGGCACGACCATCTGCCCGATGCCCGCGACCTGGTCGTTGACGGCGTTGAGCCAGGTGATGCCGCGCTTGAACCGAAGTACTTCGGCGACGGCGCCGCGCTGATGGTGCGGACGGGGACGACGAACCGCAGCCCGTCCACCGAGGCGAGCAGCCCCTCGCCCCAGAACTTCACGATGGGCACCTCGGCCTGGGCGGCGATCAGCCGCGCGTTCGCGGCGGCGATGGTGTCGGCGCGCAGGTAGTACTGGTCGACGTGCACGAGCCGGGCTCGGGTCAGGGCCTCGTAGCCGGGGTTGACCACCGGGGCCAGGTTGATGTTGCACGCCTCGGACACCAGCAGCGCGACCACCGAAGTAGGCAGGTCCTTCATCCGGGTGGTGCCGTCGCCGAGGTGGACGAAGGCGTCGAGGAACCCGGTCCAGGCGTTCACCAGCACGCACACCACGTACGCGTCCCGGTCCACCGCGCCCTGCGGCAAGTCGGGGTTGGCGTACGTCGGTGAGGGTCTTGTGGACGACGCCGACGGAGACGCCCACGCCGGCGGCGATGGTGCGGATGGATTGGCCGCGCTCGCGGCGGTCCAGGATGGCAGCGCGTTTGTCGGCGTCAACGACGGGCCGCCGGCCGCCGACGCGTCCGCGGGCGGCTTCCAGGCCGTTGTTGGTCTTGCGGACGATGTCGCGGCGGCGGTCCTCGGCCAGGGCGAGGGCCAGGTCGAGGATGAGGGAGCGTTCGGTGTGCTCTCCGGCCGCGATACCGTCCAGGACCTTGACGGCGATGCCGCGCTGGAACAGGTCGTTGAGGACGATCAGTCCTTCTAGGAGGTTGCAGCCGAGGCGATCGACCTCCTGGACGGCGAGCACGTCGCCGTCGCGGATGTGGGACAGCGCCTCCAGGAGCGCGGGCCGGTCGTCGGTCTTCAGCTTGCCGCTGATCTTCTCTTCGACGACCTTCCAGCAGATGGGGTCGAGGGCGTCGTGTTGCCGTTGGGTGTTCTGCTTGTCGGTGCTGACCCGGACCAGACCGATGAGCGCCGCGACGACCGCCTTCCGTTCATCTCCGCAGCCAGCGATCACCGGCGGCCTACTTTGCGGCTCGCCGTGGCTTCGGGAGTTCTAGGCCATAACGGCCGCCACCTCAGCCACAAGACTGGCGGGCCGTCATCGAGACGACTTGACCGACCGCTCGCCTACCTGGCGGCCGGGGACACGTTCGGAAGAAGGACGTCGGCCGGACGGCCCGGTGGCGTCCGCAGGACGGATAAAAACATGACACAAGGTGTCAGGTTTTAAGGCGATCATGGGTTCACCGGTCGGCGCCGATGGTGGACGCGGACCGGATCCCACGAACAGACAAGGAGGAGCTCCATGCGCGAAACGCGAGAAGATCTCAAAGAGCTGCAGGCCCTGCTGGACGCCTCTCTGTCCCGCTCCACCTCGCACCTCCGCTCGATCATCAACACCGCGAGCACACTGACCGCAGAGCAGCTCACCGGGGTCCTCACCGGCATGTGCACCCTGGCCCTGTCCACCGTGACGGCGAAGGGCGAACCGCGGATCAGCGGCGTGGACGGGCACTTCCTGCACGGCAAGTGGCACTTCGGCACGGCGCGCGGTGCCGCCAAGGCCCGCCACCTGGCCGCCCGCCCGGCCGTCAGCGCCGCGCACATGCGCGGCGAGGACCAGGGCGTGTTCACACACGGCACAATGGAGATCCTCAACCCCCAGCACGGCGAGCCGGCTGCGGACTGGCCGGACCTGCTGGCCTACCTCAAGGACTTCTACGGCGCCGACTCCGCCGACTCCTTCGACTGGGACAACGACGTGGTCTACTACCGGCTGCATCCGCACTGGATGAGCGTCTACGCCCCCGATATCGCCAAGCGCACTGCGGTGTCCCGGTCCTGATCGGCGGCACGGGCCGTATCGGGACGGCCACGTGCTGGCCGACAGATCTGGTGAATCGGCCGCTCGGCGCCATTGGTGACGAGTGGCCGTCGTGTAGTGGCGTGATCGGTTTGTTCGGCATGGGTGGAGGCCTGGCCGCCCATGCCCTGCTGCGTTGCGAGAGGGTGGAACGAAGGTTGACTGTATTCGTACGGGACGTCGCGAGTATGGGGCGCGAGACCATCGACGTGGTGGGGGCTCGTACCAACAATCTGCGGGACGTGTCGGTGAGCATCCCCAAGGGGCGGCTCGTCGCCTTCACCGGAGTGAGCGGCAGCGGCAAGACCTCGCTGGCCATCGACACTCTGCACAACGAGGCCCAACTGCGGTATCTGGAGGGACTTTCGCCGTTCGTGCGGCAGTACATCACCCAGCGCAATCGGCCGAAGGTCGACCGCGTACTGGGACTCGGCGCGACGCTCGCGGTCGACCAGCGCCGCCTGAACCGCAACCCCCGCTCCACGGTCGCGACGATCACCGGCATCGACGGGCACCTGGGGCTGCTGTACTCGCGCCTTCCGGGGATCGGCGCGGCCCCGGCGGCGGAGAGTGGGGACGGGCCCTTGACGACCGCTCACTTCGACCGCAATACACCAGAAGGGAGCTGCGTGGACTGCCACGGGGTGGGCGGGCGCTGGCAGGCGCAGGAGGACCTGATCATCACCCACCCGGAGCTTCCGCTCTTCGAGGGCGCCTCGCCCTGGTTCGCGAAGTGGCGGTCGGGGGAGCACGCGTTCGTGCCGGCGCTCGCCGAGAAGCGGGGCGTGGACCTCGGCCGGGCGTGGCAGTCGCTGCCCGAGGAGTTCCGTCACTGCGTGCTGTACGGCACGGGTGGGGAGAAGATCGAGGCGACCGTCGACATGCCGAACAAGAATGAGACGGCCCTGATGACCTACACCTCGAGCCAGCCGCTGCGGGGCGCGCTCGCCGAGGTGGAGCGGGTGTTCGTGAACGCCCGGACTCCCAACGCCAAGCAGCGCTACCTGCCGTACATGCGCAAGCAGCCCTGCGGCACCTGCGGCGGCAGCGGGTACGACCAGGTGGCCCGGTCCGTGCGGCTCGGCGGGCTGACGTACCCCGACCTGCTCGCGGTGGAAGTACGGGAGGTACGCGACTGGGCGAAGCGCGTGGCCGACGACCTGAACGCCCGGCAGCGCGAGGTGGGTGAGCCGCTGCTGCAGGACCTGGGCCGCAGGCTCGGGATCCTTGACCGGCTCGGCCTGGCCCATCTCCAGCTGTCCCGGAGCGCGGCGACACTGTCGGGCGGTGAGCTGCAGCGGACCCGGCTCGCCGCGCAGCTCAGCACCGAGCTGAGCGGCATCGTCTTCGTCCTGGACGAGCCCGGGACCGGGCTGCATCCGGCGGACAAGGCGCACCTGCTCGACATCGCCCTGGAGCTGCGCGAGGCCGGCAACACGGTGCTCCTGGTCGAGCACGACCCTGAGCTGATCGCCCGGGCCGACTGGGTGATCGATATGGGGCCCGGCGCGGGCCGCCTCGGCGGTGAGGTCCTGGTATCGGGGCCTCCCGCCGCCGCGGCCGCCCACCCGAAGTCGCTGACCGGGCGCTATCTGGCCGGTGAGGGGCCGCGGCTGCGCCGGACCCGCCGCCCGGCCGAGGATGACACCGGCTGGGTGGAACTGCACGGCCTGCGTGCGCACAACGTGACCGCGGACCTGGTGCGTTTCCCCGCCGGTCGGCTCACCTGCCTGACCGGGGTGAGCGGCAGCGGCAAGAGCAGCCTGCTCGGCGCGCTCGGGGCGAGCGTGGAGGCCGCCCTGAACGGGACCGCGACCGACACGGTGCGGGAGGTGACCGGCCTCGAGGGGTTCGGCTGGGTCGCCGTCGCCGATCAGGAACCGCTCGGGCGAACGCCGCGGTCCAACCCGGCTACCTACAGCAAGGCGTTCGACATCGTCCGCAAGCTGTTCGCCGAGACCGACGTGGCGCGCGGGCGCGGAGTCAACGCCTCCTGGTTCAGCTTCAACACCGCGGATGGCGGCCGCTGCGAGACCTGCACCGGTTACGGCCGCAAGCTGGTCGACATGCACTTTCTGCCGGATGTGTGGGTGGTCTGCGACGCGTGCGAGGGCCGACGTTACAAGCCAGAGGCATTGGAGATCAGGTATCAGGGGTTGGCCATCGATCAGGTGCTGGAGCTGACCGTCGCCGAGGCCGTAGAGCGGTTCTCCGAGCCCCGGCAGCTCGCGGAGACCCTGGGAGCCTTGAACCAGGTCGGGCTTGGATATCTCCAACTCGGCCAGAGCGCCACAGAGTTGTCCGGCGGCGAGGCGCAGCGGCTGAAGCTGGCGTCCGCGATCCAGCGCGGTGCTGCAAGCCGCAAGGCGGGCCTCGTCGTTCTCGACGAGCCCGTCTCGGGCCTGCACCCGTCTGACATCCAGCGTGTGGTGGACGCGCTCGATGTATTGCTCGACTCGGGCAACACCGTCGTCGTGGCCGAACATGACATCCCCGTCGCCGCGTCCGCGGACTGGGTGATCGACCTGGGGCCGGGAGCCGGCCCGGACGGGGGCACCATTGTCGCGGAAGGCACCCCCGACACCATCGCGACCACCGACACCCCCACCGCCGGTTTCCTCCGCCGGTACACGGCGGGCCTGCCACTCCTGGAGGTGCGGGAAAACGGCTGCTGAAGGGCCAGCGCGCGTCTTGCGTCACGTCCTGCGCTTGTTCCCCAAGGGCACTCCTGGCCCGAAGGCAACTGTGACCGGCCGACTTGCAAACCCGTTGGAGCGCGAACGCAGACGGTGGACCAGCGCGCCCAGGCTCACGACAGGCTCCGCCGCAAGCTGAAACGATCACGCCGGCCTTCTCCGAACGGATGCAGGCGGACCCGCAGGTCCGGCAGTGCCACCCGGGCGCTGGACCATGGGACTACGTGGTCGTCCTGGCCGCACGAAGCATGTGCAAATGCCGCCGCCTCGGCGACCGTCTGTTCAAGGCCGACGACAACATCAGGCGTTACGAGACCCTGATCGCCTTCGACACCATCAAGACCGGCCTGGCCCTCCCGCCGCCCGCTATGAAGTCCTCTGGCCAACAAGACGGCCGACGGTGACAGGCGGCCCGTCAGTCCCTGCCGCCAGCAGCGGGGGAGGAGTTCCGGTGACGGGCCAGGATGCGGGTGAGGTCGGTGACTGGCGAGGAGGCGAGCTTGTGGTTGGTGTCGTCGTACCCGCGGGTGGTGCGCGGGTCGGCGTGCCCGGCCAGGTCCTGCACCTTGGCGAGCGGGACGTCGTTGCCGAGCAGGGTGGTGATGACGGTCCGGCGGCCGCTGTGCGGGCTGAGCTTGGACGCGGCCGGCAACCCGGCGAGTCGTGCCTGCCTGCGCAGGATGTTGGTGACGTCGCGTTGGGTCAGCCGCTTGTCCCCGGCCTTGGCCCGGTCGAAGGGGTGGGGCGTGGTGACCAGCAAAGGTCCGGGCGGGCACGAGCCGCCATGCCGGTCGGCTCGGACGGAAAGGTACGCGTCCAGGACCCGGCAGAGTTCGCCGTCCAGACGAACGTAGTCGCGGCCATCGCGGCCCTTGCCCTTGGCGCTGTGCCACAGCACGCGGTATCCGGCCTCGGTGCCGAGATCCGTCAGGTCTGCGCCGGTGAACGCCGATACCCGTAGTGCCGTGTAGAACAGCAGAGCCGTGACGGCCGCGTCGCGCCATGCGGCCTCGGTTCCCTCGTCGACGGCGCGGCGCTCGGCGGTGTCGAGGAGCAGAGCGGTCTCGGTGACGCTGAGGGTCGGGGCCTTGCGCGCCGACGCGGCGATCTGCGCGCTGGTCGGCCGCTTGACCAGCACCGTGGGGTTGCGCTCGGTGATGTCGTTGGACTGCAGGTAGGTGTACCAGGACGAGACGGCCGCCAGGCGTCGCGCCCGGGTCGCGGCGCTCGGCGGGCGCGACCGCCCCCGGACGTTGACGGTCATGGACGCCGACCAGTCGTCGACGTCCGCGCGGCGCGCGGCGCACGGGTCGAGCCCGGTGCGGGCGCAGTAGTCCAGCCAGACGGCCAGATCGCGGTAGTAGGCGCGGCGGGTCGCGTCGCTGCTCTGGCTCCGCAGCCACGCGGCGGTCAACCCGCGCAGACCGTAGCGATCGCCGGGCTCATCGGGCTGCAGTGCGGGCAGGAGCGCGACGGCCTCACCGATCGGCTCCGGCGAGAGCGCCGCAACCGACTCCACGGACGGCGACGTCGCAGGGGCGGGAACCAGCGTCGCGCCTTCCAACACGCCCCCCGGAACCGGCCCCGGCCCTGCCCCGCCGGATGGCGCCCCGGCGTCGCTCGGGAGGTCGGTCGCTGATGGCTCGCCGCTCATGATCATGCACACCAGGATAACCGTCATTATCCCGGAGCCTCAATCGCTGAGTTCTTTCGCGTTTGGAGTGTCGCGTTAATAACTAAGCGTGCTGCGAAGCGAAAGCATGGCTATGGTGTGGCGAGTGAGCAGCGAGAGCAGCAACGACAACGTCGCCGACGAGTCCACGGACACCGAGCTCGCAGCCTCTGCGGTCGGTGGTTCGCCGATCCGAGGAGCAGCACTGGAGGACGTCGGAGTCGAGTCGCCGGCTCCGACGTCGGCTGCGGACGATGCCCCGGTCGTCGAGTCCGTCCCCGGGCCGGAGGCAGGGACCGCGGCCGAGGCGTCGGCTCGGGCGTCGGCGGGGGAGTGCGCACTGGCAGGTTGCACCGAGCCACTGCCCGCGCATGGTCGCGGCCGGCCCCCGAAGTACTGCAGCAAGGCACATGCCGATCAGGCCAGCCGGGACCGCCGTGCCGCCGACGCCGCCGCGGTCGACGAACCACTTCGCCAGGCCGAAGCACTAGCGCAGCAGGTGCCCACGGCCATCAGCGTTCTGCAGGACCAGTTGAGCCAACTGCAAGAGTTCCTCGCCAAAGCCCAAGACGGGGCGCTGGCCCGGGTGCGGCGGGCGGAAGCGGAGACGACGGCGGCCCGGCAAGCAGAAGCCGATGCCGAGGCCCGCGCACTGTCCGCCGATAAGGCGCGTGAGGAGGCGGTCGCCGCCGCCGAGGCCGCCATCGCCGCGCAGCGGACCGCCGAGCAAGCCGCTGCCCGCGATCGCGCGGCCCTGGAGCAGGTCCGCGTCGACACCGCCGAGGCGATCGCGGCGCACCGTGTCGCGCTCGATGCCGCGCGAGACGCGCAAGCCGCCGCCGAGACCGCCCGCGACGCCAAGGCCGCCGAACTGCGGGACCTTCGCACTGCCCACGAGCAGGAGCGAGCCCGACTCGAAGCCGCCGCCCGCGCCCAGGCCGATCAGCTGCAGGCTCTCCAGACCGAACTGACGCACAGCGCTACGGCACTGGCGAATACCCGAGAGGCCCTGGTCGCCGCACAGGGCGAAACCCGCGCCCAGCAGGCCCGCGCCGACGCCGCCGAGCAGGCCCGCGACGACGCAATACGGCACGGGCGTGAGGCAGGTGCTCGGGCCGACGCCCTGGAACGCCGCCAGCAAGTTTTCCAATCCGCCGCCGAAAAGGCGGCCGAGGAAGCGGCCGCCGCGCAGAGCGCGCTCGCCGCCCGCCAGGCCCTTTGCGACCGGCTCGAAACCGACCTGGCGGCCGCCCGCGCCGACGCCTCGACGCAACGCGAACGTGCCGTCCGCGCCGAAGCGTCCCTGAGGAAGGAGGACCAGGACCGCGCCGCCCCAATCGACGGAGCCGACCAGGACGGCGAAGCTCCCGGGAAGGCCCCCGAGCACTCGAACTAGACGTATATGGCTCTACGGGCGGACGCCGAGGTGGTCTGTGCCAAGCTCACTTCGTTGGTGTAACGCCGTGAGCTCGCGGCATCAGTGCACGATGCAGATCCTCGATCGGTTGCCCGGACGTATCGGCCAGACCGAGCATCTGTAGCCGGTGGGTGCTCGCCGTCCTCCAGCGTCCACCATGGCTGTTGCTCGATCGAGCATCACGGGGCAGATCCGCTCCCTCCAGGGGCGGGCAGACGACGGTCGCCGATGAGGACGGGCAGGTCTTCCGGCCGACGATCCGGTTGCGCCCGACGGAGTTGTCGCGGGAGTGACTGCGGCGGCGCTGCTAATTGTTCGGGTGCTCCAACACCTTCACTGGACGGTGATGGACGCGCTGGCGTTGCTGTACCGCTACGCCGACTCCGAGGCGGTGCGCTATGGCCGCGCCGAGACCGTCCCGCTGGAGCATGTGGTGACCGACACCCGGCGGGGCGCCGTGGCCTGTCGGCGCTGTTCTGGGCTCGCCTCTTCGAGACGACATGAGCAACCCACCTGCCCGGATTGCGACACCCGAACACCTGGTGACGAACTCCTTGGCTGCGGGCCGTTCAGCGGGGGCGATGGCCAGATAGGGCGTCGCCGGGTACTTGAACGCCGGGAAGGGCCAAGGTCGATCGTGGGCTGGGTCCGTACGACTTCGCGGTGCCGGCGATCGCCGCCGTGATCGCCGTCAGGACGCTGAAGATGATCGCCAACGCCACGGCGACGCCGTCGCCGCCCTCGAAGCCGAAGACGAACTTGAGTTGAGCGCTCAAGGACGTGCCCCAGAGCAGCGGCGCCAAGAAGATCGTCGCCGTTACGTAAAGCGCGCAAAGTGCGCACAGTGTCCACGCGCCGGCAATTCTGCGGGCGAACGTGAACCCCGCCGGGACCAACAGCGCCCCGGCGCCGATCACGCCGCCGAACGCGTTCACCAACACCACGCCGGACCAGTGACCGGTCGGCACGCCGACGTAGAAGACGTTATAGAGCGCGAACCAGACGAGCATGCCCGCGGTGAGCACCGCCAGGATGCCGGCGGTCATCGCTGCTGCGGCGTTCGCCCTCGGCTTGGAGGGCGGCATGTCGGGGTGGGGGCCGGAGGGGTGCCAGGCGAACTGGCCGGGGGAGGGCTGACCGTAGGGGGTGGTGCTGGGTTCGGACGGCGGGCTCGGTGCGGCCGGCCGCGGCGGCATCGGGCTCTCGACCGCGGTGGCGCCGGCCGCCAGGAGAGCATCGTCGCCTCCCGGTGCCGTGCCGAGACCGAGTAGAGCGAGCAGGACGTGCGGTGCGGTCGGCCTCTGGGCGGGCTCCTTGGCCAGGCATGCGGTGACCAGCCCGGCCAAGGGCTGGGGAAGCATGCTGGTGTCGGGCGTGGCATGCAGGATGCGATGCATCACCGCGGGAACGGTGTCGTCCCCGAACGGGGAGCGGCCGGTCGCGGCGAACAAGATGGTGACCCCCCAGGCGAACATGTCGGTCCATGCGCCGATCTCCTGGCCGCTCACTTGTTCGGGCGCCATGTAGGCGGGAGTTCCGACGACCTGGCTCGTCATGGTGGAGGTGCCGTCGAAAGCCTTGGCGATGCCGAAGTCGATGACTCGCGGACCGTCCTCGGCCATCAGCACGTTCGGTGGCTTGAAGTCGCGGTGCACGATTCCGGCCTGGTGGATCGCCGCCAGCGCGGTGGCGGTGCCGATGGCCAGCCGCTGCAGGGCCGCGCCTGTCCGCGGCCCCTCGTCACGGACGAGCCGGTACAAGGACGGGCCGCGCACGAACTCGCTGACGATGTAGGGCTGATCGCCATGGAGGTCGGCCTCCAGCACCCGAGCGGTACAGAAATCGGCGACCCTCTCCGCGAACGCCAGCTCACGCACGAAGCGCTCGCGGGCTTTCGGATCACGTGCGACATGAGCGCGCAGCAGCTTGACCGCCACCTCCTCGCCGTCCGGCCCGCGCCCGGCGTACACGACGCCCTGCCCGCCTTCCCCGAGACGGCCGGTCAGCTCGTACCGTCCCAGCCGTTCGGGATCGTCGGGTTCCAGTGAGGCAGCCATGGTTGTCTATTTGACCATGCCGGAGCACTGGCCGAGCAGTGATCGCCCACACTCGCGGCAACCGCGATCTTCGGCACGGTGGTGGAGGTCGACGAACTCGCGCGCAGAGGACCGGGCTCGGCCGGTCCGGGCCCAGGTTCCTCCACTGCCGCCGTCGATCTGACGGCCCTCCGTCCAAATCTGTATGCTCGGCCGTACAGATCAAGTTGTATGGTGAGCCATACAGATCGGAGGGCGATGAACATCGAGGATTGGATCCAGGGGCTGCCCAAGGTGGAGCTGCACCTGCATCTGGAAGGGGCCTTGCGGCCGGAGACGCTGTTCTCCCTGGCGCGGCGCCACGGCGTCGCCCTGGGCGCGGAGAGTCCGGAAGAGCTGAGCGGCCTCTACAGGTTCGAGAGCTTCGACGACTTCGCCCGGCTGTTCATGGCCGGGTTGGAGGTGCTGCGCGGCGCCGAGGACTTCGCCGACGCCACCGCCGCGCTCGCCGCCGAGCTGGCGGCGCAGAACGTCCGGTACGCGGAAGTGACCACCACGCCCCTCCAGCACCACCGCCGCGGCGTGGCGCTGGAGGAGTACGCCGCCGGCCTGGACGAGGGACGGCGGCGCGCCCGCGACGAGCACGGAGTGGAGATCGGCTGGATCTGCGACGTCCTGCGCAACGCCGAGGACCCGGAGTCGCATTTCACCGTGGACTTCCTGCTGGGCCGCACGGCCCCGGAGGCGGTGGTCGGGCTGGGGCTCGGCGGGATCGAGGACGGTTTCCCGCCCGAGCCGTTCGCCTCGTCGTTCGCCAAGGCCAAGGCCAACGGCCTGGCCGCGCTCCCGCACGCCGGGGAGACCGTCGGCGCCGAGAGCGTGTGGGGCGCGGTCCGGTCGCTGGGCGCCGACCGGATCGGGCACGGCATCCGCTGCCTGGACGATCCGGCCCTGGTCGCGCACCTGGCCGAACGGCGGATCCCGCTGGAGGTGGCGCCCACCTCCAACGTCGCGCTCAAGCTCGTCCCGGACCCGCAGAGCCACATGCTCGGCGAGCTGGCCCGGGCGGGGCTGGCGGTGACGATCAACACCGACGACCCGGCCTACTTCCGGACCACGCTGAACGACGAGCTGCGCGCGGCCCACGACCTGCACGGCTTCACCCGCCGGGCGCTGCTGGACGCGCAGATCACCGCGCTGGACGCCTCCTACGCCCCCGCCGCGACAAGGACGGCCATCGGCCGCGAACTCGAGGAGATCACCCCGTGAGCCGCATCGACCCCGACACCATCATCGCCCGGCTCGGCCTGGGCCCCCTGCCCGTCGAGGGCGGCCTGTTCGTCCAGACCTGGCGCAGCGGCTCGGACACCTCCCCGTCCGGCACCGCCACCTACGCCGCGCTGACCGACGACCCGGACTCCTTTTCGGCGATGCACCGGCTGCCGGTCGACGAGATCTGGCACTTCTACCTCGGCGACCCCGTCGACCTCCTGCTGCTGCACCCCGACGGGACCCACTCCACACCCCGGCTGGGCCAGGACGTCCTCAACGGGCAGCACGTCCAGTTCGTGGTCCCCGCCGGGTACTGGTTCGGGGCGTCGCTCGCTCCGGGCGGACGCTTCGCGCTGTTCGGCAACACCCTGGCCCCCGGCTTCCACAGCGGCCTGTACGAGGGCGGGGAACGCGCCGCGCTGGCCGCCGGTTGGCCGGACGCCGCCGAGCGCATCGCCGCCCTCACCCGGCCCGGCGGCGAGCTGTCGATGCCCCCCGGCCTGTGACCGGTAAGTTCGTGGAATGACCCGCCCGCCCGGTCCCGACCGTCCGCTGTACGTCCGCATCGCGATGTCGCTCAAGAGCCGTATCCTCGCCGGGCACTACCCCCCGGGACAGCGCCTGCCCAGCGAGGACGACCTGGCCGCGGCCATGAGGGCCAGCCGCAGCACCATCCGCCAGGCCCTCGGCGAGCTCCGCGAGTCCGGCTACGTGACCAGCCGCCGCGGCTCGGGCAGCTACGTGGCCGACGAGCTGCCCATCGAGCCGCTGTCGCCGCGGTCGGGACCGGTCTACACCGGCTTCCTGGACGACCTGGACAACGAGGCGCACCACGTCCGCGAACTCGACCGTGCCCAGGAGACCATCCCGGCCGATCAGGCCGTGGCCGCGCGCCTGAAGGTCCCGGTGGGTGCACCCGTGGTCCGCTACCGCGCCACCCGGATGCGGCACGGCATCCCCTACGGCGTCGCGACCGACATCGTGCCGCAGGCCGTGGCCGAACGCATCACCGCCGAGGTGCTCGCCGCCGCCCCGACCATCGTCGACGCGCTGGCGCTGGCCGGCAGCCAGGTCGCCGAAAGCCTCCAGCGCCTCGAACCCGCCGTCCTGGACGCCGCCGACGCCGAACGCTGCGGCGCGTCCCCCGGCGACCCGGCCCTGGCCATCACCGGCGTCGCCTACGACACCGGCCGCGTCCCCAACGACGCGTACACCCTGACGGTCATCGCCGGTTACGGCATCGGCCTGCACCTCACCCGCGCCACCCCCAACGCAGGCGCCCGGGCGTTCGTTTAACGAGCTTGGGTTCAAGGGGAACGACTGTGCCCAGCTGCCTCAGCGGCTGACCGCTAGTTCCTGCACCAGCCTCCCGGCGGCCTACCGCCAATTCCGGTTCGATCCTTCTCGCGGGCCGTAGGGACAGCACTGGGCCCGTAGGCGCCGGCGGTTGTGGTGTTCGCCGGCCGCTCATCGAGGAGGGGCGGGGCCTTGCCTCGATGAGCGGCGGCTTGAGCGGCTGCTGCCGACCTGACGCTGGGGTGTTCGGCGGCTAGGTCAGATGCCGGGTGAAGAACCGGGACGCGGCGTCCCCGGCGAATTGCGGGACGCCGGTGTGGCCGCCCATATTGGCGTGCAGCGTCTTCTCTTCGGAGCCGAAGGCGTCGAACAGGTCCAGGGCCGTCTGCCGATCGTTCCATTCGTCGTCCCACTGCAGCAGGACATGCAGCGGGATGGTCACCTGGCGCGCCTCCTCGAACATGACGCGCGGCACGAAACTCCCGGCGAACAGCACGGCCGCCGATATGCGCGGCTCGACCGCGGCCAGCCGGACCCCGATGGAGATCACCCCGCCCGAGTAGCCGACGGGGCCGCCGATCTCGGGCAGTGCGAGGAGGGCGTCCAGGGCGGCCTGCCACTCCGGGGCCGCCTTCTCGACCAGCGGGAGGACGAGCCGGTCGACGATCTCGTCATCGACCGGTTCGCCGGCCGCCAGCGCCCGGCGCAGGTCGGCGCGGGCCTGCTCGGCGGCGGCCGAGCGGGGCCGGTCGCCGCCTCCGGGGAGCTCGATGGTGGCCGCGGCGAAGCCGTCCGCCGCGGAATGCCGGGCCCGGGCCACCAGCCGGGGGTACATGTCGCGCAGTCCGCCGGGGTGGCCGAGCAGGATCAGCGGGGCCGGTGCGGATGCGGGCGTCCACAGGACGCCGGGGATCTCGCCGAGGGTGAATTCGCGTTCGAGGACGCCGTCGTCGAGGCGCCGTTCGGAAGTGAAGCGCATGGTCGCGCCTTTCGGGAGTGCTCTTGAACGGCGCTCCCGGACGACCTATCGCCCGACCGTGACCCCGGAGGGGAGCACCCATGTCGATACTGCGTTCACGGGTACCACCTCCTCGTTCTCTGGCACGGCCTCCGGAAACCTAACAGTCGTGGCCGTGGCCCACCAACAGGTTTTCCGTGCCACCGGCCACCGTCCGTCCCGCCCGCACCGCACCGTGAGCCTGGGGATATTCGTTGACAGGAATATTCTCTGTGGGGAATGCTTCTCGCCGTGGACGCACCGCTTCTCGCCGCGCTGGCCGATCCGGCCCGTTGGCGGCTCGTGAGCCTGCTGGCCGAGCGACCCCGCTCCGTCGGTGTCCTGGCGCGGCTCGCCGAGGCGCGCCAGCCCCAGACGACCAAGCATCTGCAGACCCTCGAACGCGCCGGGGTCGTGACCTCCCAGCGCTCGGGCCAGCGCCGGATCTACGCGCTGCGGCCCGGTCCGCTGCGGGACCTGGCGGTCGCGCTGAATCGGCTCGCGGACACCGCGGACCGGGCCGGCGGCCCCAACGAGACCTTCGAGCGCTACGGGGCCAACCTCGACGTCGAGCGGCGCGCCGCGGAGGCGGAGAGGTGGGCCGACGGTCGATCGTTCGGGTTCGTCCGTTCGCTGGCGGCTCCCGGCGAGTCGGTCTGGCGGCACCTGACCGAGGAATCCTTGCTGGCCCGCTGGTGGGCGCCCGACGAGTTGCGCGTCTCCGAGCTCGTCTTCCAGGCGCGACCCGGCGGCCGGATCGTCCTCGGGTACCGCGACCTCGAGGACGCCGACGGCTCGGACGTGGTCGCCGGACGCGCGGAAGGAATCGTCGAGGAACTGCGCCCTGGGGAGCGCCTCGCCTACCGCTTGTCCCCGTTGCTTCCCGACGGCGGCTTCGCTTTCACCGCCCACATCACCTACGACCTGCGGGCCACCGACACCGGCACGCAGCTGGACGCCCGGTGGCGGCTCACCGACAGCACCGTCGAGTCCGCCGACTCCATCGCGGGCATCGAGATCGGCTTCGGCCAGAGCCTCGACAAACTCGCGGCGGTTCTGGCCGCCGGCGCGTAGAACGCCGCCCGATACGACGCCTGACATGAGGAGCCCCCCGTGGGACGACTGATCATCAACGTCGCCGTGACCGTCAACGGCGCTTTCGAAGCGCCGGCGCCCGAGCCGCAGGGATGGCTGGTCACCGATCCCGGCAGCATGCAGGCCGGGCTGGAGATGTGGCAGGCGGCCGACGCCATGGTGCTCGGCCGCAGGACCTACGAAGGGTTGGCCGCCGTCTGGCCGCGGCTCGCCGACGCTCCCGGCTTCGAGGCGTACGCGGCCCGGATGAACGGCATGCCGAAGTACGTCGCGTCCCGGTCGCTGTCCGGGCCGCTGGAATGGAACGCCACCCTGCTCGACGGCGACCTCGCCGAGAGCGTGGGCCGTCTCAAGGACGAACATCACGGCAACCTGATCGTTCCCTGTGCCGGCGAACTGGCCCGCGAGCTCATCGGCCACGATCTCGTCGACGAGCTCTGGTTCAACGTCAGCCCCTACCTGTGGGCGTCGGGGCCGCGGATCTTCGACGGGATCGGCCCGGTCCGGCTGGACCTGGTCAACACCACGACCTTCCCGTCGGGGGTCGTCCGCCTGTGCTACCGGCCCAGCTCAGCCGGGGTCGCCGACACCGAGTGATTTCCGCGGCGGCGGCGACGTCGGCGGACGGGCTCGTCGGGGGCCGGGATGCCCCCGACGAGCCCGGCATCGCGTCTCAGCCCCAGGTCTGGCCGGCCGGTTCCTTGATGGTGCGGTTGATCCGGTTGAAGAAGTTGGTCAGCGCGATCTCCAGGTTGATCGCGCCGATCTGCTCCTCGGTGAAGCGGGCGTTGACCTCTTCCCAGATCTCGTCGGTGACGCCTTCGGCGCCGTCCTGCAGCCGGGTGGCGGCCTCGGCCAGCGCCAGCGCCGCGCGCTCCGCGTCGGTGTAGAACGGGGCCTCGCGCCACGCCGCGACGTTGTGCAGCCGCTCGTCGGTGTCACCGGCCTTCTTGCCTCCGGCGACGGCGGCGTGGACGCACGCCGAGCAGCCGTTGACCTGGCTGGCGCGCAGGTGAACCAGGGCGAGCAACTTCGGGTCGACGCCGCCGGCGGCGATCGCCTTCTGGAGGTGCTGGATGGCCGTCCACACGTCGGCGTTGAGGGTGCTCTTGCTCTTGAGCCGGTTCTTCATAGGGGAGTGCTCTCCTTCATCCGGTTACGTCGCGGGGCATCCGCGCGTCATCCCCATGACGGAGCAGCCTTCAGGAAGGTAACAACGTGCCCGGCACCCAACCCACGGATCCGATCGTCGACGCCTTCGAGTCCCAGCGTGATCGGCTCCGAGCCGTCGCCTACCGCATCCTCGGATCACACGCCGACGCGGAGGACGTGGTCCAGGAGGCGTGGCTGCGTCTCTCCCGGCAGGACGCCGACACCATCGACAACCTCGGCGGCTGGCTGACCACCGTGGTCGGCCGCATCAGCCTCGACGTCCTGCGGTCCGGGCGGACCCGCCCGGAGGTCCTGTTCGACGGCGGGCCGTCCGAGGTGACGGTGACGCTCGACGACGGTCCCGCTCCCGACGATGACGTGGCGCTCCAGGACTCCGTCGGCCTCGCGCTCCTCGCCGTCCTCGACTCGCTGCGCCCGAACGAGCGGCTGGCGTTCGTGCTGCACGACGTGTTCGCCGTGCCCTACGAGGAGATCGGCATCATTCTCGACAAATCCGTCGGCGCGACCAAGATGCTCGCCAGCCGCGCCCGCAGGAAGGTGCGGGCCGACCAGTCGCCGGCGGGCGCCGGAGGACGACGCGAAGTCGTGCAAGCCTTCCTGGCGGCGGCCCGCGACGGTCGGTTCGAGCAGTTGCTGCAGGTGCTCGACCCTGAAGTGAAGTTCACCGTCCACACCCCGAACGGCCGGTTCGTCACGCTCGGAGCCACCGAAGTCGCCGGCCGCGCGCGAGTGGCCGGCGCCGCGGCGCTGGGGCGTTCGGCGATCGTCAACGGTCGTCCCGGGGTCATCTCCTGGAGCGCGGACGGCACCCCGCTCTCCCTCCTCGCCTTCACCGTCTCCGGCGGCCGGATCACCGAAATCGTCGCCCTGGTCGATCAGGCCAAACTCGCGCTCATGGACCTGCCGGACCCTGAGTGACCGCCTGGCGGCGATGGCCGCCGGGCTGCCGGTGCCGGAGAGTTGCGGTCCGCTCAGGCGTCCGCCGGTTCGACGAGCATCGCGGACTTGCGTTCGTCCGAGGTGAACGCCGCCCGGATCGCGTTGCGGGTGAAGCCGGTGAGTTGCTCGACGCTCATGTCGAGTGCGGCCGCCTCGGCGTACTCCCGTGCGATCGTCGTGCCGAGCTGGACGGGGTTGTCCGTGGCCGGCGTGACGGCGACGCCCGCGTCGACCAGCCGCGGCAGCGGATGCTCCTCCAGGCCGGGCCCGGCATTCGCGCCGCGGTGGCCTGGGGCCGTGGGTGTCGGGGAGGCGGTCGGTGTTCAGGCTCGGAATTCGCCGTCGAGCACGGTGACCGCGTGGCCCGCGAGTTCGACCCGGTCGTCCCGGAGCGTGACGCCGACGAGCCCGCCGCGGGCGGACGCCTGGAAGCCGACCAGGTCGGTGCGGCCGAAGCGCTCGCCCCAGTAGGGGCCGAGCGCGCAGTGGGCGGAGCCGGTCACCGGGTCCTCGTGGGCGCCGGGCAGCAGGTCGGCGGCGAAGAAGCGGGAGACGAACGCGTGCTCCCGGCCCTCGTCGGCGGCGGCCGTGACGATCACGCCGCGGACGTCCAGGCGGGCGAGGGCGTCGGTGTCGGGAGCGAGCTCGCGGACGGTCTTCTCGTCGCCGACCTCCACCAGAAGGTCGTCCAGGGACGTGCGGCCCGCCCAGAGCGGACGGGCGCCCAGCATGGCGGCCAGATCGTGCGGCGGTTCGGTCTCGGCGGGCGGGCACGCCGGGAAGTCCATGTGCAGGCTGCCGTCGTGTGCGCGCGTCACCGTCAGGACGCCCGAGTGCAGCGTCCGGAACCGGATCGGACGTGCGGTGGCCGTCCCGGTCTCGTACAGTGCGTGCGCGCTCGCCAGGGTGGCGTGCCCGCACAGGGCGACTTCCGCCGCCGGGGTGAACCAGCGCAGCTCGAAGTCGGCGTCGGGCGCCTCGATCGGACGGACGAACGCGGTCTCGGAGTGCTTCATCTCGGCCGCGACCCGCTGCATCCAGCCGGGCTCGGCGGGCCGGTCGAGCAGGCAGACGGCCGCCGGGTTCCCGACGAAGGGGCGATCGGTGAAGGCGTCCACGACGAGCATGCGCATGGCCCGATGCTATCGACGCTCCCGGCACGGGCGGTTCGGCGAGTCCCTGCAGGTCGGCGCATTGCGGGTGAAGCATCGCCGGTGTCGTCCCCGGCGCGGGTGCTAGCGCGATTCTCTGAACGTGCGCCCGCCGGCGGCGAGCGTCTCGTGGAGGATCTTCACGACCTTCGGGCCGATTCCGTGCATGGCTCGCAGTTCGGCCTCGGTCAGGTCGGCGACCTGGTCGAGCGTGGTGATGCCGGCGGCGGTGAGGGCGCGGGTGGCGGGACGTCCGATGGCCTTGGGCAGGTCGCCGACGTCACCGGGCGTTGCGGTGTCCGCGGCGACGGCCTGCGCCGCGAGGCGCTTCGGCGCCCGCGAGAGCCAGGCGCGGCGGACCCAGTGGTTGAGCCGCTGGCCGTTGATGTCCTCGAGCGGGACGCGGACGCCGACCGCCCTTCCCCGCTCGGACAGCCGTTCGGCTCCCGGGTACTCCGCGAGGAACTCGTCGGCCTCGGCCTGGGGGAGGCGCAGGTGCGCCTCGGTGTTCTCGCCGGTCGAAGCGAAGCGCTTGCCGTGCACGACGAACGTGATCGTGCCGGAGCTCGTGCGTTCCTCGGCGGCCTCCGGCAGGGAGAGGGCGGTCTTGCGCAGATGGGCGGACGTCGTCACGTGGGCTCCTTCGGGTCGCGGTCATCGGTTGGACCGTCCGCGCGGTCCAGACTCATCGTTCCGCGATCGAGGACTTGCTCGTCGCCGGGTGCGCGGTGGGCGAGGCCAGGGGATCGTGCCCGGCCCGCCCGCTGCCGAGCCGCCCGCCCGCGAACACCTCGACACCGGTACGTACCGGGTCGAGATGCTCGCGGGGAGGGCGGTTCAGTCGGCCGGTGCCATGGAGAGGTTCCAGTAGTCGGCGTAGCGGCCGTTGCGGCGGAGCAGTTCGTCGTGGGTGCCTTCCTCCACGATGCGGCCGCCGTCGAGGAAGGCGATGCGGTCTGCGCGGCGGACCGTCCGCAGCCGGTGCGCGACCATCACGACGGTCCGGCCCGCCATCAGCCGTTCGATGCCGTCGTGGACGGCCGCCTCGTTCACGGGGTCGAGCGCGGAGGTCACCTCGTCGAGCAGGACGATGGGCGCGTCCTTCAGCAGGGCCCGCGCGATCGAGACGCGCTGGCGTTCGCCGCCCGACAGCAGCGCGCCGCCCTCGCCGACGTTGGTGGCCCAGCCGTCGGGGAGCCGCGCGATGACCTCGTCCAGTCCCGCGGCGGTGGCGGCCGCGCGGACCTCGGCGGGGTCGGCGTCGGGGCGGCCGAGCCGCACGTTCTCCTCGATCGTGTCGTCGAACAGGTAGACGTCCTGGAAGACGATCGCGATCCGCGCCATCAGGTTTTCGGCGCCGATGGCGCGCACGTCCGCGCCGCCCACGCGCACCGCGCCGTCGTGGACGTCGTAGAACCGTGCGATGAGCTGCAGCAGCGTGCTCTTGCCGGCGCCGGACGGGCCGACGATCGCGACACGCCGCCCCTCGGGCACCGACAGGTCGAGGCCGTCGAGGACGGTGCGGTCGCCGTGCCGGAAGACGACGGACTCGAATTCCAGGCCGTGGTGCTCCGGCCGGACGGGTCGGGTGGCCTCCGGCAGGGGCTCGGTGCGCAGGACGGCGTCGAGCCCGGCGAGCTCGACACGCGCGCCGCGGATCTGGCTGCCGATGTCCGTCAGCGCCAGCAGCGGGTCGGCGCAGCGGGCGGCGAGCACGAGGACGGTCAACAGTTCCGCCGCCCCGATGCGCCCGCCGAGCGCGAGGTAGGCGCCCAGGGCCAGCAGCATCGTGAACATCGCCTGCACGACGAGGGTCAGGCCCACCGTGCCGGGCAGCGCCGACAGCACCGTGCGGCGGGACGCGCGCTGCACGTCGCGCAGCGAGTCGTCGAGCAGCCGGAAGCGTTCGGCGGTGCGGCCGCCGGCGCGCAGCACCGGCTGGGCCTGGATGTACTCGATGACCCGCGCGCTCGACTCGCGGCCGCGGGCCCGGCGGTCGGCGTCGGCGGCGGCCATCGCGCGTCCCGTCCAGATTTGGATCGCCGCCACCAGCGGGACCGCGGCCAGGGCGGCCAGGCCCATGCGCCAGTCGAACGCGAGCATCACCGCGACGATCGTCAGGGGGGTGACGCAGGCGTTGATGAACGGCGCGAGCAGGTGCGCGATGGCGCTCATCGCCTGCAGGACGCCGTGGCTGGCCATCACCGACACCTCGCCGACGCGGCCCGCGCTGTACCAGCCGATGGGCAGCCGGGCGAGGTGGTCGCCGAGCCGGTGGTATACGCCGCGCAGCAGCGTGGTGCCGACCCGGAACCCGGACAGGTCGCTGACGTAGCGCAGCACCGCGTAGACCGCGACGGCGGCGCCGAACGCGGCGAGCCAGGGCCGGGCGTCGGCGGGCGTGCCGCCCAGCAGCTCCCGCAGCAGCGGGACCAGCAGCGCGTAGGACAGGCCCTCGACGACCGCGGTGATCGTCATCAGGATCATGGTGCGGCGCACCGGCCGGGCGTATTCGTGTCCCAGCACGCGCAGCAGCGTTCGGATCATCGCCGGTCTCCTTGCAGGACGTCCTCGGGTGCCGTGTCGCCGGTGCGGTGCGACCGCCGGAACGCGGCGAAGTGTCCGTCGCGGGCCAGCAGGTCGGCGGGGGCGCCGCGCTCGACGATCGTCCCCCGGTCGAGCATCACGACGGTGTCGGCGTCGGCGATGGTCTCCAGGCGGTGGGCGATGACCAGGACGGTCCGGTCGCCCTTCAGCGTCGCCAGGGCGCGGCGCACCGCCCGTTCGGTGTGCGGGTCGGCGAAGGCGGTCGCCTCGTCGAGCACCAGGACGGGCGCGTCGGCGAGCAGCGCGCGGGCGAGCGCGATCCGCTGCGCCTCGCCGCCGGACAGGCCGGCCTCGTCGCCGATGACCGTGTCGTACCCGCGGGGCAGTTCGAGGACGCGGTCGTGCACGTTCGCCAGCCGCGCGGCGCGGACGACGGCGTCGCGGTCGGCGTGCGGGACGGCCAGCGCGATGTTGTCGGCGACGGACGCGCGCAGCAGCCGGACGTCCTGGAAGACGAAGGAGACCGTCCGGTACAGCTCCCGGGCGTCGAGGTCGCGCAGGTCGGCGCCGCCGAGGACGACCGAGCCGTGCGTCGGGTCGAAGAACCGCGGCAGCAGCTGGACGAGGGTGGACTTGCCGCTCCCCGAGGGGCCGACGAGCGCGGTGACCGTCCCGGGTTCGAGCGTCAGGTCGATGCCGCGCAGCACCTCGTGCCCGGGGTCGTAGCCGAACCGGACGCCGCGCAGTTCGACCCGGTGCCCGTGCGGCGCGACGGGGTGCGCGGGCCGGGGCAGCGGCTCCTCGGCGAGCACGTCCCGGATCCGGCCGACGGCGCGGTGCGCGGCCTGCAGGTCGTCGAAGCCGTGCCCGAGGGCCGCGACGGGCGCGGTCAGCCCGAGCCCCAGCAGCAGGAAGGGCAGCAGGTCGGCGGCGGCCATGGACCCGTCGATGACGAAGGCCGCGCCGCCGGTCAGCACGACCAGCAGCACGAACGGCGGGGACACCACCACCTGCATCGCCGCGCCGAGCCCGGCCAGGCCGCGCACCATGCGCAGGAACACGTCGGCGAAGTCGTCGGCGGCGGCGCGGAACCTGCGGTGGGCGCGCTCGGCGCCGCCGAACGCCTTGACCACCGCGATGCCCTGGACGAACTCGACGACCGAGCTCGCGATCCGTCCCATGGCGGCGTCGAAGTCCTTCTGGTCGCGCAGCCGGCCGGGGGTCATCATCAGCGGGACCAGCGCGACCGCGAGCGCCACCGGGATCAGCGTGATGAGGGTGAGGCGCCAGTCCACGGTGAACAGGTAGGCCAGCGACACCAGCGGCACGACGAACGCGGAGGTCAGCTCGCCGGGGGTGTGGGCGATGAAGGGGTGGACGGCGCCGACGTCGTCGCCGACGACCTTCGCGAGCTCGCCGGTGCGGCGCCGGGTGAGCCGCCCGATCGGCACGCGGCCCAGCCGTGCCGCGAGGCGGCGGCGGAACGACAGCTGCACGCGGTCGTCGACGAGGTGCCCGAGCCCGGATGACGCGGCCGTGAGCAGCAGCCGGGCGAACATGCCGGCCGCCCCCACGATGACGATCGTCCGGACGCGCCCGTCGTCGAGGGGGCCGGGCGCCAGCAGGGAGCGGCCGAGTTCGACGACCGCCAGCAGCGGCGCCAGCCCGGCGACGGCGCCGATCACCTGCAGGATCACGACGGCGGCGAAGCTTCCCAGGTGCGGGCGCAGCAGGCCGGGTTCCTTCTCGGGGGGTGCGGTTTCGGTGGCGGTCATCGGTCTCCCGCCTCCGCGGGGCTCGTCACGGCCGGGGTCCGGGGGTCGGTGGCGGTGCGCTTCTCCAGGCGGCTGCCGCGCGGCAGGGTGACGGCCATGATGTTGCTGGGGGTGTCGAGCTCGATGCGGTGCCATCGTCCGCGGGGGACGATCGCGGCGGTCCCGGCCGGCAGCCGGATCTCCTCCTCCGGCCGGCCCGGCCGTTCGGGGCGCAGGTAGAGGCGGATCTTCCCGATGAGGCAGGACACGATCTCCTCGGCCTCGGGGTGGACCTCCCAGTGGTCGGCGCGGACGTCGGCGTCGGTCCTGGCGTGCAGGGCGGTGAGCCGCCAGCCGTCCTGGCCGGCGTCCGCCGTTCTTCTCGCGGCGTGGACGGCGCCCCCGTGGCGCAGGTGGAGCGTGGACGCGAAGAGGTCGATCGGGGTGACGGTCATGGCGAGACGTCCTTCGTGCGTCGGGCTGCGGAAAGGTCGGGGCCCGGGCGGTCCCGGGCGGGGCGGGGGCCGCGGCCCCCGGCGCTTTCGGCGGGCGGCGGGCCGGCCGGGCGCAGGACGGTCAGGGCGATGAGGGCCGCGGCGAGCAGGAGCACGGCGCCGAGGGACAGGCCGAGCGCGTAGCCGTCGTTGAGGGTCTCGGGCGTGGCGACCGGGCCGGTGCGGTCGTGCGCGACGGTGCCGAGCCCGGCGAGGCCGAGGGACGCGCCGATCTGGCGGGAGCTGTTGAGCAGGCCCGACGCGGTGCCGGTCTCGCCGGGCGCGACGCCCGCGGTGCCGGTGGACACGATGGGCGCCAGGCACAGCCCGAAGCCGACGCCGACGGCGATCGAGGGGCCGAGCACGTCGGTGGCGTAGGCGCCGTCGGGGCCGATCAGGCCGAACCAGCCGAACGCGGCCGCGGTCAGCAGCCCGCCCGCGACCAGGAGCGTCCGGGGCGCGAGGCGGTAGCCGAGCTTGACGGCGAGCACGGACCCGGCGATCACGCCGAGGGCCATCGGCAGGAACATCAGCCCGGTCGCCGCCGCCCCGTTGCCCAGGACCCGCTGCAGGTAGAGCGACAGGAAGTAGAAGGCCGAGGCCATGGCGGCTCCGGTCAGGAGGATGTAGGCGTTGGCGCCGGCGACCGAGCGGTTGGCGAACAGGCCGATCCGGACCAGCGGCTCGCGGGTCGTGGTCCGCTCGACCAGGACGAACGCGGCCAGCAGCGCGGCGGCCGCGGCCAGGGTCGCCAGGGTGACCGCCGAGGTCCACGGGTACCGGTCGGTGCGGACGACGCCGAACACCAGCAGGGTCGTCCCGGCCGTGGCGAGCACGGCGCCGAGGACGTCCGGGCGTCCGGTGCGCGCGGGCGGCGGGTCCGCGGCGACGCCCCGCCAGGTCAGGGCCAGGGCGACCGCGGCCATCGGCACGTTGACGAACATCACCCAGCGCCAGCCCGCGTACTCGGTGAGCAGCCCGCCGATCAGGACGCCGAGGGCGCCGCCCGCGGCGTTCGTCGCGCTCCACACCCCGAAGGCCCGCACGCGGGCCCGTCCGGCGGGGAACGTCGAGGCCAGCAGGGCCAGCGCGGCGGGCGCCAGCGCCGCGGCGCCGACGCCCTGCGCGGCGCGCGCGGCGACGAGCTGGCCGGGGTGCTGGGCGAGGCCGCCCGCGAACGACGCGAGGCCGAACACGGCGAGCCCGAGCAGCAGGACGCGCCTGCGCCCGTACCGGTCGGCGGCCTTGCCGCCCAGCAGGAGCAGCCCGCCGAAGGTGAGGGCGTAGGCGTGGATCACCCAGGTCAGGCCCATGGTGTCGAAGCCGAGGCCGGCGGCGATCTCCGGGAGGCCGACGTTCACGACCGACAGGTCCAGCGACACCAGGAACTGCACGACGGCCACCGCGGCGAGCGTGAGCCCCGGCCGAACGCCCGGGGGCACGTCCGGTGGTGCGTCCGGTGGCGACCCGTCCTTGCCTCTGATCGCTTTCATGCCGGACATCGTGCTGTTCGGGCCGGTCCGCGGTCGTCCTGTCGGGGAAGTGTCCTGAGCCTGACACCGGGGGAGCAGACGCGGCGCGGCTACTTCGCCGGGAGTAGTGATCGTTCCGCCGTCCTGCGGAGGCCCTGCGGCGGAAAAGCTTCTAAGGTACGCAAAATGAAGTTTTTGGACCGGGTGGGGCCGGTCGCCCAGGACGGGCTGCTCGCCGCGGCGATGGCCGTGCTGCTGTCGGTCTTCGTGTTCGCCGAGCCGCGGGCGGGCGCGCTGGATCTCGCGGCCGTCCTCGGCGGGTCCCTCGCGCTCGTCGCGTGGCGGCGGGCGCCCCTGGTGGCGCTGTTCGCCGGGACGGCGTGCATGCTGGTGCTCGCGGCGCACGTCCGGCCGGGACCGGCGGCCGCGTACCCGGTGATGGTGGCGGTGTTCGCGACGGTCAGGGCCGGCCGCCCGGTGATCGCGGCGCTGACGGCCGTGGGGTTCCTGGGCGCGGGCCTGGCGGTGAACATGTCCGGCGCCGACGGGGCCGCGCAGAACTTCCAGGACACGACGCTGCTGGTCGGCTGGTTCGTGGCGTCCGGCGTGGCGGCGACGGTGACCCGGCACCGGCAGGCGTACCTGGAGGAGGCCGAGCGGCGGGCCGCCGAGGCCGAACGGACCCGGGAGGAGGCGGCGCGGCGCCGCGCGGGCGAGGAGCGGCTGCGCATCGCCCGGGAGCTGCACGACTCCCTCACCCACAGCATCTCGGTCATCAAGGTGCAGGCGGGGGTGGCGGTCCATCTGGCGCACCGGCGCGGCGAGGAGGCGCCCCCGGCGCTGCTGGCCATCCAGGAGGCGAGCGGCGACGCGATGCGGGAGCTGCGCGCCACGCTGGAGGTGCTGCGCGAGCCCGGCGACTCCGCGTCCGGGAGGGCCGGGGCCGGTGGGGAGGCCGGGGGCGAGGCGGCGGCCAGCGGCCTCGACCGGCTCGACGACCTGGTGGAGCGGGCCCGCTCGGCGGGGCTGCCGGCCACGGTGACGGTGTGCGGGGCGCGGCGGGACCTGCCGGCCGAGGTGGACCGGGCCGCGTACCGGATCGTGCAGGAGGCGCTCACCAACGTCTCCAGGCACGCCGGCGGGGCGGCCGCGACGGTCCGCATCGACTACGGGGACGGGGCGCTGGTCGTGCAGGTCGACGACGACGGAAAGGCCGATCCGGACGCGCCGCCGGTGCCCGGCACGGGCCTGCTCGGCATGCGGGAGCGGGTCGTGGCGCTCGGCGGCCGGCTGCGGGCCGAGCCCCGCCCGGAGGGCGGTTTCACCGTGCGGGCCGAGCTCCCCCTCGGGGCGGCCTCGTGATCCGCGTGCTGCTCGTGGACGACCAGGCGCTGATCCGCGGCGGGTTCCGGGCGCTGCTGGAGATCGAGGACGACATCGAGGTGGTGGCCGAGGCCGCGAACGGCGAGCAGGGCGTCGCGCTCGCCCGCGAGCACCGGCCCGACGTCGCCCTCGTCGACGTCCAGATGCCGGTGATGGACGGCATCGAGGCGACCCGGCTGATCGCGGCGGACGAACGGCTGGACGGCGTCCACGTCGTGATCCTCACCAACTACGGGCTGGACGAGTACGTCTTCAACGCGCTGCGCGCCGGGGCCTGCGGCTTCATGGTCAAGGACACCGAGCCCGCCGACCTGCTGCAGGGCGTCCGGGTCGCGGCCCGCGGCGACGCGCTGCTGTCCCCGGCGATCACCCGCCGGCTGATCGGGGAGTACGTCGCCCGGCGGCCGGAGCCGGCGCCGGAGACGCTGGACGTGCTGACCAACCGGGAGCGCGAGGTGACCGCGCTGGTGGCGCGCGGCCTGTCCAACGACGAGATCGCCGCCCACATGGTGATCAGCCCGACGACCGCGAAGACGCACGTGAGCAGGGCGATGACCAAGCTGGGGGCCAGGGACCGCGCCCAGCTGGTGGTGTTCGCCTACGAGTCCGGTCTCGTCACGCCGCGGCGCGGCTGACCCGCCCGCGCCGCACCGCGCCGTTCGCCGCCGTGTGCCGGGGGGGCGGTTCGCCGTGAGACGCGCCGCCGGACGGGGAAGAACGTGGGACGGGACGGGACGTGCCGGTGACGCACGGTGCGCCGCCCGGGCACCGAACCGAGGGGAGCAGTCTCATGCCGCACCGACCGCCGCCGGGGATCGACACGAGCACGCCGCATTCGGCGCGGATCTGGGACTACTGGCTGGGCGGCAAGGAGAACTACCCGGTGGACCGGGAGGCGGGCGACGCGGTTCTGCGGGTGCTGCCGGGGATCGCCGCGTCGGCCCGGCAGGACCGGGCGTTCCTCGGGCGGGCGGTGCGGTTCCTGGTCCGGGAGGGGATCACGCAGTTCCTGGACCTGGGCGCCGGGCTGCCCACCGTCGACAACACCCATGACGTCGCGCAGCGGGTGGCGCCGGCGGCGCGCATCGTCTACGTCGACAACGATCCGCTGGTGCTCGCCCACGCGCGGACGCTGCCGCACGGCACCCCGGAGGGTGCGTGCGACTATATCGAGGCCGATATCCGCGACATCGGGACGGTCATGCGTGGGGCGTCGCGCACGCTGGACCTCGGCCGTCCGGTCGGGCTGATGCTGCTGGGGGTGCTGAACCACATCCTGGACGACGGGGAGGCGGAGGCGCTGGTGGCGGGGCTGCTGGCGCGGCTGGCGCCCGGCAGCCACCTGGTGCTGTCGCACACCTGCGACGCGACGACCGACGAGCTGGACGGCGCGGCGATGCGGCGGGCGGTGGCGGAGGTGATGGAGCGCGGCGGGACGCCGATCCGGGCGCGGTCGCCCGAGGAGATCGAGCGGTTCTTCGCCGGAACCCGGCTGCTGGAGCCGGGGGTGGTGTCGTGCTCGCGGTGGCGTCCCGAGCCGCCGGGGCGGCGGGATCCGGAGGTGCCGCACTTCAGCGGCGTCGGGGTCGTCCCGTCCTGATCCCGCCCGCCCGGGGCCGCCGGGGGCGTGGCGCGAGGGTCAGCGGCCGAGCTGCTGCCGCAGGACCTTGGCGCAGACGTCGCGGCGGGCGGCGTCGCCCGGGTAGCGGCGGCGGCATTCGCGCTCGATCCACGCGGGCGTCCGTTCGGCGCGGGGCGGCTTGCGGGTGCGGGGACGGTCGCCGTGCGGGCGGCCGCCGCGGGGGTGTTCGGGCGGGTTCTGGCGCGCGGGTCCGTCCGCGCCGCCGGTGTCGCCGGGGCGGGCGGGCGGCCGCGTGCGGACGGCGGGAGAGCGGTCGGCCTGCGCGGGGGTGTTGCCGGACGGGGTGCGCGGGTCGCGGCGGGGCCGTCCGTCCGGGGCGGCGGGGGCGCCGGGGAGGGTGAGCGCGGGGCCGGGCGGCGGACGGTCCTTGTTCAGCAGGGAGTCGGGGGTGCGGGCCGGGTGCTGCGTGGCGGGGGCGTCCGGCGGGGACGCGATGTACAGGACGCCGGCGCCCGCGGCGACGGCCGCGACCGACAGCGCGGGGACGAGCAGGCGGCGCCGGCGGCGGGAGCCGGGGGACGGCCCGACGCGCCAGGGTTCGTCGTAGTCCGGGGGGACGCGCGGGGCGGGCGGTCGCAGGTGGTGGTTCGGCACGCCCCTTGACTACCAAGGGTCACGGCGCGGGCACAATCCGCCTCGCCGGGACCCCGGTCCTTGGGGCCTCGGCGCGGCGGACGCGGGACGGCCGGGGCCCGCGGCGCCGCGCGGGTCCCGGCCGTCCGGCGGCTCACAGCAGCGCGACCCCGAGGACCAGGACGAACGCGATGGCCGTGACGCCCTGCACGAGGGTCGCCGCGGTCTGCGCGCGGTAGGCGGTGGAGACGCTCATGCCGGAGAACTGCGTGACGACCCAGAAGTAGGAGTCGTTGACGTGGCTGACCACCATGGCGCCCGCGCCGATGGCCATGACCGCCAGGACCTGGCCGACCGGGACGTTGCCCATCATGACGTCCAGGCCGAGCGCCGGCAGCAGCGGCTGCGCGAGCGTCGAGGTGATGATCATGGCGGCGGTGGAGCTGCCCTGCGCCGTCTTCAGCAGCGCGGCGAGCCCGAACAGCACCAGCAGCGCGACGGGGCCCGCGACCGCGGAGCCGTCGCCGATGAGGGACTTGATGTAGTCGGCGATGGGGGTCGCCTTGATCACAGCGCCGAACGCGCCGCCCGCCCCGGTGATCACCAGGATCATCGCGGCGTCGGACAGGCCCTCGCCGACCCACTTGGTCAGCACCTCGGCGTCGCGGCGGGCGGGCAGCAGCGCGAGGGCGAGCAGGACGCCGATGAGCAGGGCGTTGACGGGCGCGCCCAGGTCGGCGAGGACGTCGCCGAGCATGCCGTCGACCAGGGTGCCGTCGCCGGACGGGAACGAGGCGACCGACCCGATCGCCATCAGCAGGATCGGGACGAGGATCGGGGCGACCGCGCGGCCGAGGCCGGGAATCCGGTCGAACTGGGCCTTGTACTCCTCGAACGTCTGCTCGGCCTGCGGCAGGGCGCTCTCCAGGTGCGCGGTGCGGCGCAGCGCCCACGCCAGGCCGGCGATGGTGGCGACCAGGGACACCGGGATGCTGAACAGGATGACCCAGATCAGCCCGTCGGAGCCGATGCCGACGTTGCCGGCGGCGGCGATCGGGCCGGGCGTCGGCGGGACGAACGTGTGCGAGGCGTACAGGCCGGTGGCGAGCGCGGTGCCGAGGACGACGGGGTTGCGGCCGGTCTTGCGGGCGATCGACCGCTGCAGCGGCGACAGCACGACGTAGCCGGAGTCGCAGAACACCGGGATGGACACGACCCAGCCCATCAGCGACATGGCGATGGCGGGGTGCCGCTTGCCGACGACCTTCAGGACGGCGTCGGCGAGGGTGACGGCGGCGCCGGTGCGCTCCAGCACCTTCCCGATGATCGTCCCGAAGATGATCACGAGTCCGATGCTGGCGAGGATCGTCCCGAAGCCCTCGGCGATCGTCCCGCCGAGGTCGGCCACGTACGGCTTGTCGGACCCGGCGGCGGCGCCGATCCCCATCGCGGCGAGCCCGAACGCGAACGTCGCCACGACGATCGCCAGGAACGGGTGCAGCTTGAACCGCCCGCTCAGCAGGATGATCAAGCCGATGCTCGCGGCGAGCGCGAGCAGCAGGAAGGGACCGGTGGTGGTCATGGGACTCCTTGACGTGCCTTGCGTGGGGGTGGGCCGCGCCGCCGGACGAAGCGGGGCGGGGCGGACCGTCGAACGGGACCGGGTGCTCCGGCGCGGGGCTCCGCGGCCCCTCGGGGGTCAGGACGTGCGCAGCCGCACGACCTGTTCGGCGAGACCGGCCAGCAGCGGCGCGGCGGAGCCGATGAGCTCGTCGAGCGTCCGGGGCCCGTCGGCGAGGCTGAACGCGGCGGTCAGCCCGAGGGCGTGCAGCTCGTCCAGCGGCCCGGCGACCGACCCGGCGAGCGCCACGGCGGGGACGCCGCGGCCGCGGGCGAGCCCGGCGACGACCGAGACGACCTTGCCGCCGGCGCTCTGCCCGTCCAGCCGTCCCTCCCCGGTGATCACCAGGTCGGCGGCGTCCAGCGCGGCGGGCAGGCCGACCATGTCGGCGACCAGCTCGGCGCCGCGGGCGGGTTCGGCGCCCAGCACCGCGACGAGCCCGCCGCAGGTGCCGCCGGCCGCGCCCGCGCCGGGCAGGTCGTGGACGCCGACGCCGTAGCGGTCCGCCAGGACGTCGGCGAAGCGGGCCAGCGCGGCGTCCAGCTCCCGCACCTGGCCCGGGTCGGCGCCCTTCTGCGGGCCGAACACCGCGGCGGCGCCGGACGGCCCGACGAACGGGTTGGTGACGTCGCAGGCGACGCGGAAGCGGGTCTCGCGGACGGCGGCGGGCACCCCGGAGTCGTCGATCGCGGCGAGGCCGGCGAGCGCGGCGCCGCCGGGCGGCAGTTCGGCGCCGTCCGCGCCGGTGAACCGGACGCCGAGGGCGCGCAGCAGGCCGGTGCCGCCGTCGGTGGTTGCGCTGCCGCCGACGCAGACCAGGACGTCGCGGGCGCCGCGGGCGATCGCGTCGGCGATGAGCTCGCCCGTCCCGGTCGTGTCGGCGCGCATGGGGTCGAGTTCGCCGGGGGCCAGCAGCGGCAGCCCGGACGCCGCCGCGAGTTCGACGACCGCCGCGCGCCCGTCCCGGGAGATCGCGTAGGCGGCGTCGACGGGGCGGCCGAGGGGGCCGGCGACGGTGCGGGTGACCTCCTCGCCGCCGCGGGCGCGCAGAAAGCAGTCCACGGTGCCCTCGCCGCCGTCGGCCATCGGCACCTGCACGACGGTCGCGCCGGGCGCCGCGCGAAGGGCGCCGGTCTCCACGGCCGCGCACACGGCGGACGCGCTGAGGCCGCCCTTGAACGAGTCGGGCGCGACGACGATGCGCACGGGACGTCCTCCTGCTCCTGGTCAGGCCGCCGCCGGTCGGCGGGTGTGGACAGACCTTAGAAGCGGCGGCCGGGGCGGGGCACCGGCGCGGCGACCAAAGTCCGCGCGCTGAGGCGGCCCACCGTTTGTGCGCGGCGCCGAAGGACCGCGGCCGGGACGGGCCGGGGCGGGTCAGTCAAAGTCCGCGCCCCGGTTCGGCCCGCCGTTTGTGCACGGCGCCGGGACCGTGCCGGGACGGGCCGGGCGGGTCAGTCGAGGTCGGTGATGTGGAGGGCGAGGCGGAGCGCGACGGCGTCGTCGAACGCGCGCGGGTCGCGGCCGGTCAGCTCGGCGACCCGCCCGAGCCGGTACACCAGGGTGTTGCGGTGGACGTTCAGTTCCCGCGCGGCCCGCGCGACGTGGCGTCCGTGGTCGAAGTAGGCGCGCAGGGTGCGGCGGAGCTCGTCGGGGAGCGGGCCGAGGACGCGGGCGGCGGCCGCGCGGGCGGCGGCGTCCGGCAGGTCGGCGAGCAGGACGCTCACCTCCTGCTCGCGCAGCGTCGTGACGTCGGGCAGGGTGCGGCGGCGCAGCGCGAGGCGGGCGCGGCGGACGGTCTCGGCGAGGGCGCCGAAGTCGGCGGCCGTCCCGCCGTCCAGCAGGCACGCGCGGGGCAGGTCGCGGCGCAGGTCCAGCAGGCGGCCGCGCAGCGCGGCGGGGGCGGCTGCCCCGGCTACCACCCACAGGGTGCCGGTGACGTCGACCGACGCCAGGACCTGCTGCTCGCCGCCGCCGAGCCGCCGGTAGAGGCTGCCCGCGGCGCCCATCGCGTCGGCGGCGGCGTCGGCGGCGGGACGCACCGCGAACAGCGCGAACGGGGGTTCGGGGCGGGCGTCGACGAGCCGCAGCCGCTGCCGCCACGCCGCGGCGGTGAGCCGTCCTGCCAGCAGGTCGGCGACGATCTGGTCGCGGGTGCGGCGGCGCCACTCGGCCTCGGCCCGCATCGCCTGCTGGGTGATCATCAGTTCGGTCATCAGGGCGACGGCCTCGGCGAGGTCGCCGACCTCGCGCGGCTCCCCGGTCACCCCCACGACTCCGGCGATCTCGGCGCCGATCCGGACGGGGAGGTTCACGCCGGCGAGGGTGCCGCGCATCCGCCGCGCCTGCGCGCCGGTCACCGCGACGGGCGCGCCGCTGCGCAGCACCCGGACGGCGCCGTCGTGCACGCCGCCGACGCGGTCCCGGTCGCCGCTGGCGATGATGACGCCGCGCCCGTCCATGAGGTTCACGTTCCGGCCGAGGCGCCGCATGATCTCGTCCACGATGGCCTGGGCGTCCGCACCGGTGATCACGCGGCCACTCTATGCGGCGGCCCCAGGCGGCGGCTCTGCGCGGGCGCTCACCGCGGCAGCCGGTCGCGGAGGGCGCGGAGCCGGGCCCGGACCTGCGCCGAGGCGTCCACCAGCGTGCAGGGGGCGTCGAGCGCGGCGATCGCGGCGGCGTACTGGGCGACGAGTTCGGCGGACTCGGCGCTCAGCCGGACGGCGCAGGCGTCCGGCCCGCGCGGTTCGATCCGGCCCGGCACGTGCGCGAACAGGCGGGACCGGACCTCCTCGGCGGGGAGGGCGACCTCGAGGCGGGCGGTGTGGCGGTAGTCGGCGCCGGCGAAGGAGCGGGCGAGGTGCGCGGCCGGGTCGGGGGCGGGGAGCGGGCGGGGGTCGAACCGGTCGTGCGCGGGCCGCGGGTCGGCGACGCGGTCGGCGCGGAAGGTGCGCCAGCCCGCCCGGGCGGGGTCGTAGGCGATCAGGTACCAGCGGCCCTCGGCGGCGACGAGGTGGTGCGGCTCGACGCGCCGCGCGCCCGCCGCGCCGGTGCGGCCGAGGTAGTCGAAGGCGAGGACGCGGCGGTCGCGGCAGCTGGAGGCGAGCACCGCCAGCGTCACGGGGTCGACGCGGGGGGCGCCGCGCGCGGGCAGCGCCACGGCGGCGCCGCCGAGCGCGGCCAGGCGGGGCCGCAGCCGGGCGGGCAGGACCCGTTCCAGCTTGGCCAGCGCCCGCATCGAGCTGTCCTCGATCCCGGCGACGCCGATGTCGGCGGCCGCGACCAGCCCGGCCGCGACCGCGATCGCCTCCTCGTCGTCCAGCTGCAGCGGCGGCAGGTTGCGGCCGGACGCCAGCCGGTAGCCGCCCGCGGTGCCGGTGGTGCTCTCCACCGGGTAGTCCAGCGCGCGGAGCCGGTCGATGTCGCGGCGCATGGTGCGGCCGCTGACGCCGAGCCGTTCGGCGAGGTCGGCCCCCGACCATTCGCGGCGGCTCTGCAGCAGCGACAGCAGCCGCAGCAGCCGCCCCGGCATGTCCTTGCGCGTGGACGCCGCCTCGCGCCGCGCTTCCGGTTCGTCGTTCACGGAACCATGATGGCGGCGGTTGTGGACGAGATGTGTCCACAAGGGCTTCTAGCGTGTGCCGCATGAACACGACGACGAAGCAGTTCGCCGCACGCCTGGACGGCCCCGTGTACGTGCCCGGCGACGAGGAGTACGACGACCGGCGGACCGGCTTCCAGCTGCTGGACCCCCACCGGCCCTCGGTGGTGGTGGAGGCGGCCGGGGCCGGGGACGTCCGGGCGGCGGTGGAGTTCGCGGCCGCGACGGGCGCGCCGCTGGCGGTGCAGGCGACCGGCCACGGCCGCGCCGCCCCCGCCGAGGGCGTCCTGATCGGCACGCGCCGCATGTCGGGCGTCCGCGTCGATCCGGACGCCCGCACCGCGTGGGTCGAGGCGGGCGCGACCTGGGCACGGGTGCTCGAGGCGGCCGCGCCGCACGGGCTGGCGCCGCTGTCGGGCAGCTTCCCCGGCGTGGGCGCGGTCTCCTACACGCTGGGCGGCGGCGTGGGCCTGCTGGCCCGGCGGTACGGTTTCGCCGCCGACCACGTGCGCCGCGTCGACCTGGTCGCCCCGGACGGGCGGTTCCACCGGGTCACGGCGGATTCCGATCCCGAGCTGTTCTGGGGGCTGCGCGGCGGCGGGGGCGGCTTCGGGGTGGTCACCGGGATGGAGATCGCCCTGTTCCCGGTCGCCCGGATCTTCGGCGGCAACCTGTCGTTCGACGTCGGGCGGGTCCCGGACGTGCTGGAGGCGTGGCGGGCCTGGGCCGCCGGGACGCCCGAGGAGATGACCTCGGCGGTGTCGACGCTGACCTATCCCGACCTGCCGGTGCTGCCTCCGCCGCTGCGCGGTCGGCAGGTCGCGCAGATCGCCGTCTCCTACGCCGGGCCGGCGGCCGAGGGGAGCCGGCTGGCGGAGCCGCTGCGCGCCCTCGGGCCCGTGCTGTCCGACACGCTGCGCGAGCTGCCCTTCGCCGAGTCCGGCACGGTGTTCGACGAGCCCGCCGAGCCGCACGCCTACCGGGGGCGCAACGTCTTGGTCCGCGATCTGGACGCCGGCGGGCCGGCCGGTCTGGCGAAGGCGGCGGGGCCGTCCGCGCCGGTGATGACGGTGGCGGGCGTGCGGCACCTGGGCGGGGCCCTGGCGCGCGGGCCGGAAATCCCGAACGCCGTGGGGCACCGGGACGCGGCGTTCGCGGTGTCGGTCCTGTCGCCGGTGGAGCCGGGCCAGGAGGACCTGGTGCGCGCGGTGCACCGGGACGCGCTCGCGCCGTTCGCCGGCGACGCGCTGGGGTGCTCGCTGAACTTCGCCTTCGGCCCGCTGGGCGCGGACGAGGTCCGCTCGGCGTTCGCCCCGGCCGCCCGGGAGCGGCTGGCCGCGCTGCGGGCCCGGCTCGATCCGCACGGCCTGCTGCGCCCGAACCACCCGATCCCGCCCGCCGGGTAGGGCGCCGTCCCGCGGGCCCGGCGCGCGGTTCACCGCCCGCCGTTCGCCGCCCGTTGATAATCTCAACGTTGAGATAGGAGGGGCGATGGCGGACGCGGTGGACGACATCCTGGCGCAGTGGCGGCGCGAGCGGCCCGACGTCGACGTGGCGCCGATGGGGGTGATCGGGCGGATCTCGCGGCTGCAGCTGCTGCTGAACCGGGAGCTGCGGGAGTTCTTCGCCGGGCACGGGCTGGAGAACTGGGAGTTCGACGTGCTGGCGACGCTGCGCCGCTCCGGCGCCCCCTACGAGCTGACGGCGGGGGCGCTGCTGCGCACGTCCATGGTCACCTCGGGGGCGATCACCAACCGGATCGACCGGCTGGAGGCGCGGGGGCTGGTGGAGCGGGTCCGCGACGCCGGCGATCGCCGGTCGGTGCGGATCCGGCTGACCGGGGCCGGGCTGGCGCTGGTGGACGAGGTCGTCGGGCTGCACGCGCAGAACGAGGCGCGGCTGCTGGCGGGGCTGGACCCCGCGGAGCGGGAGCGGCTGGCGGACACGCTGCGCACGCTGCTGGAGTCGCTGGGCGACACCGCGGACTGACCCCGGCCGCCCTACCCCGGCCGCCTGACCCGGCCGCCCGACCCCGGCCGCCGCGGTCCGGGTCAGTCCGCCGCCCGTCCGGGTGCCGGTGGCCGGTCCGGGCGGGGGCGGACGGCGCGGGCGGCCCGTTCGGCGATCTCGGTGAGCGTCCCGGCGAGCTCGGGCGGGTCGAGCAGGGTGTAGTCGAGGGGCAGCGCGGTGATGCGGTGCGCGAGGAACCACAGCGTGTCGCCGTGGGTGTGCAGCAGGCAGGCGCGGTCGCCGGCCGGTTCCAGGACGCCCTGCCACGCGGTGACGTGCGGGGCGGCCTCCTCGATGGGGGCGTGCAGGAGCAGCCGGGCCCGGATGGTGCCCGATCCGCCCGCCAGGGCGTCCATCGCCCAGGTCACCGCGTCGGCGCCGCCGGGCAGGTGCCGGGCGGGGCGGCGGGCGCCGGTGCGGTGGACCTCGGTGATGCGGTCGGCGCGGAAGGTGCGCCAGGCGTCCCGGTCGGCGTCGTGGGCGACCAGGTACCAGCGGCGGCCGGCGGCGACGAGGCGGTGCGGCTGCGCCAGCCTGCGGCCGGTGCCGCCGTCTGCGGCGGTGTAGGCGAAGCGGACGTCCTCGCCGGTGACGCAGGCGGCGGCGAGCGCGGACAGGACGCCCGGGTCGGCGGCGGGCGCGTCCTGCGCGGGCAGGGCGACGGCGGCCGCGGCGAGGGCGGCGACGCGGTGCCGCAGCCGGGGCGGCAGGACCTGCTCGAGCTTGGCCAGGGCGCGGGGGCCGCTGTCGGCGACGCCGGTGACGGCGGCCGCGGCGGCGGTGCGCAGCCCGATCGCGATGGCGACGGCCTCGTCGTCGTCCAGCAGCAGCGGCGGCATCGCGGTCCCGGCGGTGAGCCGGTAGCCGCCGGTGCTGCCGCGGGCGGCGTGCACGGGGTAGCCGAGGTCGCGGAGCCGCCCGATGTCGCGGCGGACGGTGCGGGGGGTGACGCCCAGGCGCTCGGCGAGCTCGCCGCCCGGCCATTCGCGCGGGGTCTGCAGGAGGGACAGCAGCCGCAGCAGCCGGCCGGAGGGGTCGCGCATGGATTCCATCCTGCGCTATTAGGACGTTCGCCGTCCTGATGCGGGCATAGCGTCGGAGACGTCGGCCGGGCGCGGGCGTCGCGCCCGGCGGGGACGAGCGGAAGGAGCGGGACATGCTGCGGGGAATGGCGAACGTGAGCCTGTGGGCGGAAGACCTGGAGGCGGCGCGCCGCTGGTACGCCGAGCTGCTGGGGACCGAGCCGTACTTCAGCAAGGCGGGCCCGGACGGGACGGTCGGGTACTACGAGTTCCGGATCGGCGACCGGCTGGACGAGCTGGGGCTGATCGACGCGCGGTTCGCGCCGCCGGGGCACGCGCCGGGGCCGGGCGGGGTGCTGCTGAGCTGGCACGTGGACGACCTGGAGGGGTCGCTGCGGCGGCTGCTGGAGATGGGCGCGTCCCTGCACGAGGGGATCACGGCGCGCGGGGAGGGGTTCGTCACCGCGTCGGTCGTGGATCCGTTCGGCAACGTGCTGGGGATCATGAACAACCCGCACTACCTGGAGGTGCTGGCCGCGTCCGGCGCCCCGCAGGCGTGACCGTCCGGTGCCTGATCGTCCGGTGCCTAACCGTGCGGGGCCCGGCCGTGCGGGGCCCGGCCGTGCGGGGCCCGGCCGTGCGGGGCCCGGCCGTGCGGCGGCCGGGCCCGGCGGGTCGGGTGGGTCGAGTGGGTCGGGCGGGTCAGGCGGTGACGTAGTCGCGCAGGTGGCGGGCGGTGAGGGTGTCGGCGCCGGCGACGAGGTCGGCGGGGGTGCCGGTGTAGACGACGCGGCCGCCGTCGTGGCCGGCGCCGGGGCCGAGGTCGATGATCCAGTCGGCGTGCGCCATGACGGCCTGGTGGTGCTCGATGACGATGACGGTGTTGCCGGCGTCGACGAGGCGGTCCAGCAGGGCCAGCAGCTTCCCGACGTCGGCGAGGTGCAGGCCGGTGGTGGGCTCGTCCAGCACGTAGACCGATGCCTTCTCGGCCATGTGGACGGCGAGCTTGAGGCGCTGCCGTTCGCCGCCGGACAGGGTGGTGAGGGGCTGGCCGAGGGTGAGGTAGCCCAGGCCGACGTCGTCGAGGCGGTCCAGGACGGCGCGGGCCTGCCCGGAGGTGAAGAACTCGCGGGCCTCGGCGACGGACATGGCCAGCACCTGGCTGATGTCCTTGCCGCGCAGCTTGTAGATGAGGACCTCGGCGGTGTAGCGGCGGCCGTCGCACTCCTCGCAGACGGTCGTGACCCCGGCCATCATGGCCAGGTCGGTGTAGACGAGGCCGATGCCCTTGCAGCGGGGGCAGGCGCCTTCGGAGTTGGCGCTGAACAGGGCGGCCTTGACGCCGTTGGCCTTGGCGAACGCGGTGCGGACGGCGTCCAGCAGCCCGGTGTAGGTGGCGGGGTTGCTGCGGCGCGATCCGCGGACGGGGGACTGGTCGACCACGACGACGCCGTCGCGCCCGGGCAGCGATCCGTGGATGAGGGAGCTCTTGCCGGATCCGGCGACGCCGGTGACGACGGTGAGGACGCCCAGGGGGATCTTCACGTCGACGTCGCGGAGGTTGTGCAGGTTCGCGCCCTTGATCGCCAGGTGGCCGGCGGGTGCGCGGACGGTGTCGCGGAGCCGGGCGCGGTCGTCGAGGTGGCGGCCGGTGAGGGTGCCGGACGCGCGCAGGCCCGGGACGTCGCCGGTGTAGCAGATGCGGCCGCCCTCGGTTCCGGCGCCGGGGCCGAGGTCGACGACGTGGTCGGCGATCGCGATCGTCTCGGGCTTGTGCTCGACGACCAGGACGGTGTTGCCCTTGTCGCGCAGCCGCAGCAGCAGGTCGTTCATGCGGGCGATGTCGTGGGGGTGCAGGCCGACGGTGGGCTCGTCGAAGACGTAGGTGACGTCGCTGAGGCTGGAGCCGAGGTGGCGGACCATCTTGACGCGCTGGGCCTCGCCGCCGGACAGGCTGGCGGACTCGCGGTCGAGGCTGAGGTAGCCCAGGCCGATCTCGACCAGGGAGTCCAGGGTGCCCTGCAGCGTCGCGACGAGCGGGGCGACCTCCTCGGCGTCGATGCCGCGGACGAACTCGGCCAGGTCGCTGATCTGCATGGCGGCGCAGTCGGCGATGTTGCGCCCGGCGATGCGGCTGCCGAGCGCGGCGGCGTTGAGGCGGGCGCCGCCGCAGGCGGGGCAGGCGGCGAACACCACGGCGCGGTCGACGAACGCGCCGATGTGCTTCTGCATGGACTCGCGGTCCTTGTTGAGGTACAGGCGCCGCACCTTCACCAGCAGGCCCTCGTAGCTGGTGTTCATCCCGTTGCTCTTGATCTTGGTGGCGGGCTTGTTGAGGAAGTCGTCCCACTGCCGCTCGGTGTAGTCGCGCAGGGGGGTGTCGGGGTCGAACAGGCCGGAGTCGACGAACACCTTCCAGTACCAGGTGCCGACGCCGAAGTTGGGGACGGTGATGGCGCCCTCGTTGAGGGACAGGTCGCGGTCGACGAGCTCGCCGACGTCGATGGTGCTGACGCGTCCCAGGCCCTCGCATTCGGGGCACATGCCCTCGGCGTTGTTGAAGCTGAACATGCTCGAGGTGCCGACGTGGGGTTCGCCGAGGCGGCTGAACACGATCCGCAGCATGGCGTAGGCGTCGGTGGCGGTGCCGACGGTGGAGCGTGAGTTGGTGCCCATCCGCTCCTGGTCGACGACGATGGCGGCCGACAGGTTGCGCAGCGCGTCGACGTCGGGGCGGCCGAGGCTGGGCATGAACGACTGGATGAACGCGGTGTAGGTCTCGTTGATGAGCCGCTGGGACTCGGCGGCGACGGTGCCGAACACCAGCGAGGACTTGCCGGAGCCGGACACGCCGGTGAAGACGGTGAGGCGGCGCTTGGGGATGTCGACGTCGACGCCGGCGAGGTTGTTCTCCCGGGCGCCGCGGACCTCGATGACGTCGTGGCGGTCGGCCGCCGCGCCGGAGACCGCGCCGGCGGGCGTCCCGGCGGGCGTGGCGGCGGGCGGGACGGAGTCGGGTGGGGCGGTCATGGGCGTCGTCACTCCCGGACTTGATATTTTAGGTCGTAAAGAGATGTTCGAGCGGATCAGTTTATTGCATAAGGAGATGTGGTTTGGTCGTCTTCGCCGGGCAGGGCGACGCCCGCCGCTCGATGGACCTGCTGTGGCGCGTGCCGTCGGCGGCGCGGGGGGACGCGCCCGGGGGGCCGTCGCGTCCCGGGCCCCGACCGGGGCTGAGCGTGGAGCTGATCGTGGACACGGCGATCGCCGTCGCCGACACCGAGGGAATGGCGGCGCTGTCGATGCGGGCGGTCGGGGAGCGGCTGGGCCGCACGGCGATGGCCCTGTACACCTACGTCCCGGGCAAGGCGGAGCTGGTCGACCTGATGTACGACCGCGCGCAGGCCGAGCTGCCGGCCGGGTACGACGCGGCGGGGGGCTGGCGGGCGGCGGTGACGGCGTGGGCGCAGGACACCTGGGCGTTCTACCTGCGGCATCCGTGGATGCTGGCGGTGTCGCAGGCGCGTCCGGTGCTGGGTCCGAACGAGTACCGGGCGCTGGAGGCGCTGCTGGGGGCGCTGTCGGGGGCGGGGCTGGCGGCGGGGGACGCGCGGCGGGCGGTGGCGACGCTGTCGAGCGTGGTGCGGGGCGCGGCGCGGATCGCGGCCGAGGCGCGGCAGGCGGCGGCCGCGACGGGCACGCCGGAGGACGAGTGGTGGTACGCGCGCAGCGAGGTGCTGGAGGAGGTCGCGCCGGACTTCACGGCGCGGTTCCCGCGGGTGGCGGAGCTGAGCGCCGCGGGCGCCTTCGACGACGCGGCGTTCGACGCGGCCGTGCCGGGGGCGGGCCCCGCCGGGGACGCCGTGCAGGGTGACGCCGTGGAGGATGGCGTCGTGCTGTATCAGGAGCGGGCGGCGCGGGAGGCGTTCGCGGGCGGGCTGGCGCTGGTGCTGGACGGCATCGAGGCGGCCGCGGCCCGGTCCGCGCGGTGAGCGGGCGGGGTGCGGGGCGGGGTCAGGCCGTCCAGGTGAGCAGCGCCAGGAGCGCGACGCCGGGATCGGGCCCGCCCGCCGCCCGGTTCGCCCGGGACGCCCGGGGTAGGGCGCGCAACGGGCGCCCGCCGCACGCGGGCGGCGAGGGGAAGCGCCCGCGAGCACGCGTCCGGGGGAGGGGTCGATGACGAGGTTCGGGTACTTCCTGTCCTGTGAGGAGCACGCGCCGAGGGAACTGGTGCGGCAGGCGCGGCTGGCCGAGCCGCCGCCGATCTACGTGTCGGGGTTCGGGAACAAGGCGGCGACGCTGGCGGGCCGGGTCGGGGACGGGTTCATCTGCATGATGCCGGACGCGGACCTGGTGTCGGTGTTCCGCGACACGGGCGGCGGGGGCAAGCCGGTGCAGGGCGGGCTGAAGGCGTGCTGGGGCGCCGACGCCGGTGCGGCGCTGCGGACGGCGCACCGGCTGTGGGCGAGCGACTACATCCCGGGGGAGGCGAACCAGCTGCTGCCGCTGCCGCGCCAGTTCGAGCAGCTGAAGGGGCTGGTGACCGAGGAGATGGTGGCCGAGCGGGTGCCGTGCGGCCCGGATCCGCGGGTGCACGCGCGGGCGCTGCGCGAGTACGTCGACGCGGGGTGCGACGACGTGTTCGTCCAGCAGATCGGGCCGGAGCAGGACGGGTTCTTCGACTTCTACGCCCGTGAGGTGCTGCCGCTGGTGCGCGCGGCCTGACCGGCGCCGCCGTCGGGGCCGGCGCCGTCGGGGCCGGCGGGGTTGACGGCGGTGGCCTTGAAGAAGGTGTAGTGGAAGGTGCCGTCGGGTTCGGCGGTGCGCCGCAGCCCGTCGATGCCGTCCCGCCACTCGTCCGGCCCGGCCAGCCCGGCCGCCAGGGCCTCGTCGCGGACGGAGCCGACCATGGCGGTGAAGGTGTCGTGGATGAACCCCTGAACGAGCGCGGGCCGCGACGCGTCCACGTACACGGTGCGGGGCCCGGCGTGCACCCGCCCGTATCCGGCGGCGTGCAGGAGCGGGTGCAGCCGCCGCCCGATCAGCGCGTCGCCGCCCTTGGCGGCCTGCAGCGCGACCAGGTGGCCAATCAGGGCGCGGGCGGGGGCGCTGTCGGGGTGGAAGAACGCCGACCCGTGGTCGCCCTCGATCACGGTGAGGGTGCCGCCGGGGCGCAGCACGCGCCGCAGCCCGGCCAGCGCCGCCACCGGGTCGGGCAGGTGCTCCAGGACGAAGCAGACGAACAGGTGGTCGAACTCGCCGTCGGCGAACGGCAGGTCGTGCAGGTCGGCGCGCACCCAGGTCACCGCCGCCCCGGGGCGGGCGGCGGTGACGCGGGCGCGGGCCCGCGCCAGGGACTCGGCGGACACGTCGACGGCGGTCAGCTCCGCGCCGGGGCTGCCGTCGATCAGGTGGAGCGTCTGGGCGCCGACGCCGCAGCCGACCTCCAGGACCCGGGAGCCGGCCGGGTAGCGGGTGCCGCCGTGCAGCAGCTCGGCGAGGGCGTCGGCCTGCTCGCCGAGCCGCCGCGCCTCGCGGTCGGTGTATCCGTGGACGTAGCCGGTCTCGCCGGTCGCGGTGGTTTCCATGGGGTCTACCTTCGCGCCACAATGGCCCGGTGAACAGGTCCAATGACGATGCGCACGGCAGGTCCATAACGGTGGAGGGGACGGCGCCGGGGCCCGGCGCCGCCGGGGCGGCGGGGGCGGACTTCCTGCAGCTCGACGTCCGGGACGCGCCCCGCGGGGGACGGGCGGACTGGCTGGCCGGGCGGCTCCGCGACGCCATCGCCGACGGCCGCCTGCCCGTCGGCGCGCGCCTCCCCGCGACCCGCACGCTGGCCGCCGACCTGCGCGTGTCGCGCGGCGTGGTCACCGAGGCCTACCGGCGGCTGGTCGACGACGGCCACGTCGCCGGGCGCGGCCGCGCGGGCACCGTCGTCGTCGCCGCGCCCCTCACCGCCCGCCCCGCCGCCCCCGCCCGTCCCGCCGATTCCCCGCCGCCCGGCCCCGATCCGCGCGGCGACGGCGGCGGCCCGGCACCCGGCCCGGCACCCGGCGCGGGGGAGAGGCTCACCGCACCGGCGGCGCTGTTCGGCGGCGCGCCCGGCCGCGAGGTGTTCGACGCGCTGCGCGCCGCGCCCGCCCGCGTCGACCTGTCGCCCGGCCTGCCCGACCTGACCGCCTTCCCCCGCACCGCGTGGCTGCGCGCCGAACGCGCCGTCCTGACGACGCTGCCCGCGTCCGGCCTCGGCTACGGCGACCCCCGCGGCGCCCCCGAACTGCGCGCGGCCGTCGCGTCCTGGCTGGCCCGCAACCGGGGCGTGCGCGCCGACCCCGCCGACATCGTCATCACCACCGGCACCGCGCAGGTCATCGGGCTGCTGGCCCGCGTCCTGCACGACGCCGGCGCGGGCACCATCGCGATCGAGGACCCCGGATCGCTCGGCACCCGCCAGCACCTGGACTACTGGGGCGCCGCGCACCCGCCCGTCCCGGTCGACGCCGACGGGGTCCGCGTGGACCTGCTGCGCGCGTCCGGCGCACCCGCCGTCATGCTCACCCCCGCGCACCAGTTCCCCACCGGCGCCGTCCTGTCGGGCCCCCGCCGCCGCGCGCTGATGGACTGGGCCCGCGACGGCGGCCTGATCATCGAGGACGACTACGACGCCGAGCACCGCTACGACCGGCCGCCCGTCCCGGCGCTGCGCTCCATGCTCGCCGACCGCGTCTTCTACGCCGGCAGCGTCTCCAAGCTGCTGGCGCCCGCGCTGCGCACCGGCTGGCTGCTGCCGCCGCCCGCCCACCGCGACGCCGTCGTGGACGCCAAGCGCTGCGCCGACCTCGGCGGCGCGGTCCTGCCGCAGCTGGTGCTGGCGCGCCTGATGGACTCCGGGGAGCTGGAGCGGCAGCTGCGGTACCTGCGCCGCCGGCACCGGGCGCGCCGCGACGCGATGATCCGCGCGATCGCCGAGCACCTGCCCGCCGCGACCGTCCACGGCGCCGCCGCCGGGCTGCACCTGACCCTCACCCTCGCCGCCGGGGACGACGACGGCGGGGCCGTCGACCGGGCCGTGGCGGCCGCCGCGCTGGAGCGGGGCGTCAAGGCCCATCCGCTGTCGTGGCACTGCCAGCGCCCGCACCCGCCCGGCCTCGTCCTCGGCTACGCCGCCGGGACCCCGGCGCGGATCGCCGACGGCGTCGCCGCCATCGGACGCGCCGTGCGCGCCCTCGGCCTGGACACCGCCCGCCCCTGACCCCGCCCGGCCCGGCGGCGGTCGGGACGTCAGCCGCCGCGGCCCGCCGGGGCGCCCTGCACCGCCGCCGGAGGCCGCCCGCCGCGCCCCGGGACCGTCCCCGGCACCCGGCCCGCCAGCAGCGACCGCGCCCGCAGCAGCAGGCTCCCCGTCTTCGCCCGCCGGTCGAACCGGCCGTGCGCGCCCGCGTCGTCGGCGTCGTCCAGCGGACGCCACAGATCCGACGGGCGGCCCGGATCCTCGCGCGCCCCGGTCTGCTGCGAGGAGAACGCCGTCCGCGCCAGATACCGGTCCAGCAGCGCGGGAGCGATCCGCTGCCCCAGCAGCGTCCCGATCGTCGACCCGCCGATCCAGTACTCCTTGCGGCGCGGCCGATCCGCCGCCAGCAGCACCCCCTGCGCCGCCACCTCCGGCTGGTAGATCGGCGGGACGGGCTGCGCCCGGTTCCGCAGCCGCGACAGCACCCAGTCGAACTGCGGGGTGTTCAGCCCCGGCAGCTGCACCATCGTGATCGCCACCCCGCTACGGTCGTGCATCAGCTCGCACCGCACCGACTCGGTGAACCCCCGGATCGCGCTCTTGGCCGCGCAGTACGCCGACTGCAGCGGAACCGACCGGTACGCCAGCGCCGACCCGACCTGCACGATCGTGCCGGTGTCGCGCGGCACCATCCGGTCCAGCGCCGCCCGCGTCCCGTGCACCGTGCCGAGGTAGCACACCTCCATGACGCGCCGGTACTCCTGCGGCGACACCTGCCGGCACTCGCCGAACGCGGTGGAGAACGCGTTGTTCACCCACACCTCGATCGGCCCGAACTCCTCCTCGGCGCGGTCGGCGGCCGCCTCGACCTGCCCGGGATCGGACACGTCCGCCACCACCGGCAGCGCCCGCCCGCCGAGCTCCCGGACGTCCGCCGCGGCGGCCTCCAGGCCCTCCTCGCCGCGCGCCAGCAGCACCACCCGGTCGCCGCGGGCGCCGAACCCGCGCGCCACGGCCCGTCCGACGCCCGCGCTGGCGCCGGTCACGACCACCACCCGGCCCGTCATGACCGGCCCCCCGCCGGCCGGCCCCGCCGCGCGGTGCCGGGTGCGCTCACCGAGCACATGATCACTCGCTCCTCCCGAGGGTGGACGCCCGCATGTCGCAGCCGCACCTACCCGTGCGCCGATCGGTCATGCGGACCGCCCGCCGGCGGACGACACGGGGCGGGTCCGACGGGGAGCGGGGACACGGGCCGGCCTGCGCACGCGTGCGGTGGGACGGCGGCATCCCCCCGGGCACGGCGCCCGCCGTCCCGCTCGGCCGGCCGGGGCGGGGCGAGGACGTCAGGCGGCCAGCGCCTCGGACTCCCACAGGTCCCGGTACGGGCCCGGCTCGGCCAGCAGGCGGGCGTGCCCGCCGCGCTGCACGATCCGGCCGCCGTCCAGCACCACCACCTCGTCGGCGGCCTCCAGCGCCGCGAGCCGGTGGGTGACCAGCAGCAGCGTCCCCCCGCCCGGCGCGGACAGCAGGCCGCGCGTCAGCGCGTCCGCCGCCGCCGGGTCCAGCGCCTCGGCCGGCTCGTCCAGCAGCAGCACCGGCGGATCGGCCAGCAGCGCCCGGGCCAGCAGCAGCCGCTGCCGCTGCCCGCCCGACAGGTCCCGGCCGCCCGCCCCCACGACGGTGTCCCACCCGTCCGGCAGCGCCCCCACCACCTCGGCGAACCTCGCCCGCCGCGCCGCCGCGTCCAGCTCCGCGGCGCCCGCGTCCGGACGCGCCAGCAGCAGGTTCGCGCGCACCGTCCCGGCGAACACGTGCGCGTCCTGCATCAGGCCCCGCACCGCGCCCGGCAGGGCGTCCGGCGGCGCCGCGCGCCGGCCCCCGCCCGCCCCGGCCGCGGAACCGGTGGCGGGCTCGAGGGCGGGGCCGTGCAGCAGGACCGTCCCCGCCGACGCCTCCACCGCCCCCGCGACCGCCTCCAGCAGCGTGCTCTTGCCCGCACCGCTCGCCCCGACCACCGCGACACGGCGGCCCGGCTCCACCCGCAGGTCCACGCCGTCCAACGCCACCGCCCCGCCCGGACGCACCACCCGCACGCCCAGTAGCTCAACACCCAGCGGCCCCCGCACCGTCCCCGGACGGGCCGCGACGGGCGCCGGGAGGGGTGCCGCGACGGGTGCCGCGTCGAGGACCGCCCCGACCCGCCGCACCGCCGGCGCCACCTCACGCCACCGCTGCGCCGCACCCGCCAGCGGCAGCACCGACTCCACCGCCACCAGCGCCGTCAACCCCAGCACCGCCGCCGACACCTCGTCCGCCCCGCCGCGCAACCCCACCGCGACCACGACCGCCGCCGTCGCCCCCTGCACCACGAACCCCGCCGCCGCGACCAGCCCCGACACCAGCGCCGCCGACCGCTCCGCCCGCTCCAACCGCGCCGCCGCGTCCCGCGCCCGCGCCGCGAACCGCCCGTCCGCCCCGAACATCGCCAGATCCGCCGCGCCCTCCAGCACGTCCAGCGCCCGCACCGCCAGCGCCTCCCGCGCCGCCGCAGCACGCGCCGCCGCCCGGCCTCCCGCGACCGCCGCCGCCACCGGCAGCACCGCACCCGCGGCCAGCAACCCGACGGCCAGCACCCCCACGACCGCGACCACCGCGCCGCCCGGCGCCGCGACCCCGCACACCACCAGCCCCGCGACCCCGCACGCCACCGCCGCCACCGCAGGCAGCACGCACCGCAGCAGCAGATCCTGCACCGCATCGACGTCCGACACCAGCCGCGTCAGCGCCTCACCGTCCCGCACCGCACCCGCCCGCACCGCCCCCGCACCGGCGGGACGGCGCGCGGCCAGCGCGTCGAACACCCGGCCCCGCAGCTCCGCCAGCGCCCGCAGCGCCGCGTCATGCCCCGCCAGCCGCTCCACGTACCGCAGCGACCCCTTCGCCACCGCGAAACCCCGCACCGCCACGATCGCCACCGTCAGCGCCGCCAGCTCCGGCCGCTGCGCCGCCCGCGCGATCAGCCACGCGGCCGCCGCGATCAGCCCCACCCCGCACAGCTCCGCCGCGGCGCCCGCCAGCGCCGCCGCCGCCAGCCGCCCCGCGTGCGGCCGCACCGCCCCCCACATGCCCCCGGCCCGCAAACCCCCGGCCCGCGCCGTGCCCGTCATGCCGCCGCCTCCCGATCCCCGCCCGGACGCGCGACACCGCACACCCGGCCGTCCCGCAACCGCACCACCCGGTCCGCCGTCCGCACGAACGCCGGCCGGTGCGCCACGATCACCGCCGTCCGCCCCGCCAGCAGCCGCTCCGCCGCCTCCACCAGCAGCCGCTCACTGCGCAGATCCAGCCGCGCCGTCGGCTCGTCCAGCAGCATCACCGGACCGCCCGACAGATACGCCCGCGCCACCGCGAGCCGCTGCCGCTGCCCCGCCGACAACCCCGCACCGCCCTCACCCAGCACCGTCGCGTATCCGTGGGGGAGCGCCGCCACGAACTCCTCGGCCGCCGCCGCCCGCGCCGCCTCCGCCACCCGCTCGTCGCCCGCACCCGGATCCCCGAGCCGGATGTTGTCGGCCACCGACGCCGCGAACAGATGCGGACGCTGCGGCACCCACCCCAGCCGCGCCCGCCACACCGCCGGATCCAGCTCCCGCAGATCCGTCCCGTCCACCAGCACCCGCCCCGACTCCGGCACCACCAGCCCCGCCAGCACCAGCAGCAGCGTCGACTTGCCCGCACCCGACGGCCCCGTCACCGCCAGCCGCTCACCCGGCGCCACCCGCAGCGACACCCCCTCCAGCGCCGCCGCGTCCGACCCCGGATACCGCACGGTCACCTCCTCGAGCACGATCTCCGGCACGCCCCGCACGTCCGGGACCTCCTGGACGGCCGCCACGCGCCCGCCCCCGTCCCCGCCCGGCACCCGCTCCAGCGCACCGTCCAGCACCGCGAACGCCTCACCCGCCGCCGCCACGCCCTCCGCACTGGCATGGAACCGCGTCCCCAGCGCCCGCAACGGCAGATACACCTCCGGCGTCAGCAGCAGCACCAGCAAACCCGTCGCCAGCACCATCGACCCGTCCAGCAACCGCAACCCCACCGGCACCGCCACCAGCGCCACCGACAACGCGCACACCAGCTCCAGCACCAGCGACGACAGGAACGCCACCCGCAACGCCCGCACCGTCGCACGACGATGCTCGCCCGCCAGCTCCCGCACCACCCCCGACTGGTGCCCCGCACGCCCGAACGACCGCAACGTCCCCAACCCCGCCAGCACGTCCCGGAAATGACCCCCCAGCCGCCGCAACGACCCCCACTGCCGCTCCGTCAGCACCGCCGTCCGCAACCCCACCAGCGCCCCGAACACCGGCACCAGCGGCACCGTCACCGCCACCACCAGCGCCGACGCCCAATCCGCCACCGCCAGCCGCCCCAGCACCAGCACCGGGATCACGCACGCCGCCAGCAACTGCGGCACATACCCGGTGAAGAACGGATCCACCGCGTCCAGACCCCGCGTCAGCAACGTCACCCGCGCCCCCGCGGCACCCCCCGAACGACCCCCGCACCCCGCCTCCAGCAGCGACCCCCGCAACCCCGCCTTCACCCGCGCCGCGGCCCGCCCCGCCACCAGCGCCGACGCCCACGCCAGCACCGCACGACCCGCCACCGCACCCGCGAACCACGGCAACGGCCCCGCGTCCAGACCCGCCACCGCCCGCGCCAGCAACTCCGCCTGCACCACCAGCAGCACACCCTGACCCACCGCCAGGACACCCAGCACCACCGGCACCCGACGCGGCAGGCACCGCAGCAACCGCCGCTCCACCGCCTTCACCGCGAGCACCCCCCACCCGAACCCGACACGACACGCCTCACAGATACGACCTCACAGGTACGAGGGGGACTCCACCCGCCCCCGGAACGTCCACCACACCAGCGCCTGACCCGCCGCCAGCACCGGCAGCAGCACCACCGTCCCCACCGCCGTCAACGCCAGCGACGTCTCGTCCGCCGCCACCTCCGACCACGGCACCCGCACACCCGCCGCCACCGGAACCAGCGCCATCACCGCACCCGACACCGCATACCGCCCCGGCACCCGCGCCACCCGGCCCGCCAACCCCACCGGCAGACGCCACCGCGCGAACCCCGCACCATGCCACGCGAACAGCAGCGCCAACGGCAACCCCAGCACGCTCCCCGCGTTCAACCCGCCGCCCGACCCCGACCACAGCAACGACCCCAGCAGCGACCCCCACGCCAGCGCCAGCGCCCAACTCCCCGCCGTCACCGCCGCATCGCACCCGCCACGCCACGCCACCGCGTCCACCCGGCCCCGCAACCACAACCCCATGTCCCGCACCACCCACCCGATCAGCAGCACCGCCACCACCGGATACAGCGCCTCCACCAGATCGTGCTCCAACCCCGGAAACGCCCCCGCGACCAGACCCACCGACGCCACCAGCCACACCTCGTTCGCCAGGAAGAACGGCGCGAACGACGCGATCACCAGCCGCCGCTCGTCCTGCCTCCGCCCCAACCACGGCAGCAGCATCCCCACCCCGATGTCCGCACCCGCCAGCACCAGATACCCGCCGACGAACACCGCCAGCAACACCACCGCGAGAAACTCCATCACCGCACCTCCGAACCGGGACGCACCGCACACCGGCACGCATCGCGAACAAGAATCAGAACGTCGGGCTCATCACCGGAGCCGCCGGCTCCGCCGGGGGAGCGGCCCCCAACGACGCCCCCTCCGGACCACGCCGCGCGAACCGCGCCAGCAACCACACGTTCACCGCCACCAGCACCGCGAACAGCACCGTGAACGCCGCGAACGACACCGTCAGCGTCCCCGACCCCACATCCGACAGCGCGTCCTCGGTCTTCAGCACCCCGTACACCGCCCACGGCTGCCGCCCCACCTCACGGAACACCCAGCCCGCCAGCATCGCCACATACGGCAACGGCACCGACACGATCATCACCACATGAAAGACCCGGCCCCGCACCAGCCACCGGCCGAACCACACCTTCACCAGCGCCACGATCGCCACCAGATGCATCAGCGACCACATCATCACCATGACCGCCTCACCGGCCCCCGCCAGCCCCGGCGCCATGTACTCGTCCGGCCCGAACCGCGCCGTGAACTCCGCCACCGCCGCGTCCGCGTCCCCACCGCCCCCCTTCGTCGGCTGCAGATACCGGAACTGCACCCCACCGAACATCACCACCGGATACAGCGCCACCAGCACCGTCACCAGCCCCACCCGCATCGACCGCCGGAAGAACTCCACCTCCGCCGTCCGCCGCAGCAGATGCCAGCCGCTCACCCCCGCCATGAAGAACCCCGCCGTCAGCAACCCCCCGAACAGCACATGCCCGAACGCCAGCAACGCCGTCGGATTCGTCAACAACGCCCCCACATCCGTCAACCGCGCCTCACCGCCGACCAGCTCGAACCCCACCGGCCGCTGCATCCACCCGTTCGCCACCAGCACGAAGTACGCCGACGCGTACGCCGTCAGCGTCACCACCCAGATCGCCCCCAGGTGCACCCACCGGTTCAACCGGTCCCACCCGAAGATCCACAACCCCAGGAACGTCGACTCGATGAAGAACGCCCCGATCGTCTCCAACGCCAGCGGCGCACCGAACACCCCGCCGGTCACCCGCGACATCCCCGCCCAGTTCAACCCCAGCTGCAGCTCCATCACCAACCCGGTGACGATCCCCACCGCGTAATTGATCACATACAGCTGCCCCCAGAACCGCACCATCCGCGACTCCACCGCAGCACCGCGCCTACCGCCCCGCAGCGTCGCCACCGTCTGCATCAACGCCACCAGCGTCGCCAAACCCAACGTCAACGCCACGAACAGAAAATGCGAGCCGGCCGTCAACGCGAACTGCACCCGCGCCAACATCAGCGGGTCGTCCATGACCCCACCCTCCCCGAGAACCGAACGACGACAACGCACCGATCCTCGAGCCCCGACCCCCACCGGCGAATCGGACCCCAGCGTTCACCCGCCCTGCACCTTTCGCGTACCGGCCCCGCCCCGCCTACAACTCCCGATGTACACCGCGCCGCCACCCGCACACCCCCAGCACGACGGCCACCACCAAGTACGGCACCGCCGCCGCCCCCAACAGCACCCCCGCATCCGCCCACCGCGACCCCAACGCCCACCCCGCGAACGCCAGCACCGCCACCACCTCCGACCCGAACCCCGCCAACGACGTCACCGTCGCCCGCGACCCGTCCGAAATCCGCTCCTGCAACCGCGCGTCCGCCGCCGCCATCGCCCACCGGAACACCCCGAACGCCACCGCCACCAGCACCAACCCCGCCGCACTACCGCCCAGCGACCCCACCGCCAGACACACCGCACCCACCCCCAGCACCACCGGCAACCGCCCCACACCACGCCCCGACACCCAACCCCCGACCGCATCCCCCACCGTCACCACCAGCACCAGCAACGGCACCCACGCCGCCGCCACCCCCGTCGACCGCACCACCAGCGGCACGTACTCGTCCAACGACGTCACACCCATCAGGACCAGCGACAACACCAGCGCGCCACGCACCCCCGGCACCCCCCGGACCTGCCGCCACCCCTCGCGCACCACACCCACGAACGAGCCGTCCTCGTCCTCGTCCTCTCCACCACCGCGCGACTCCGGCAACGACCACCCCGCCACCGCGCCCAGCACGCACACCAGCACGCTGACCACGCCCAACGCCCGATAACCGCCCACCGCCAGCAGCGGCGCCGCCAACCCCGACGCCGCCACCACCGCCAGCAACGACACCGACTCCGACCGCCCGATCACACGCCCGTACGCACCCGCCGCCCCGACCCGCTCCAACTCCTCGTACACCAGCGCCTGCAACGTCCCCGAACGCAGCGCCGAACCCACGCCCCACAACACGAAACCCGCGGCGAACGCCGGATACGAGGGAACGAAAGCCCACAAACCGAATCCCGCACCGGCCAGCAGGGGAGCGGCCACCAACAGCAACCGGCGCGAGAACATATCCGCCCACAAACCGGACGGCAGTTCAAGAAGGAACGTCGTGACCGACCAGATCACGAACAGCGACGAGATCTCGGCGGGGGAGAGCCCGGCATCGGCGAACAGCACCGCGTACACCGGGTACAGAACGATGAAATCCTCGAGGAACGCGTAGGCGTACAGCCTCCGCGCGAGCCCCGCCTCAGGTGAAGATCAATGTCGTCGACGCTTCATACCCCGCACCCTAACGCCGTCCCGCCCGAACCGCCACCACGACACCGAAATCGCCCCAAAAAGCCGAGGGAGCCGGGGGAGAGGCGACACCCGCCCGCCCCGAACGCCAGAGGCAACCCGACACCCCTGCCGCACACCCGCTGGAGGCCGAAGCGCCGGGGCCGTCCGGACGTACAGGCGGCAACGGGACTACTGATCACAGCGGAAGCGAGCCACAGTGACTCAAGCCCGCCGACGCGCATCAGCAGCCGGCCCGCGCAACAGCCCCAGCGGCGCACCGACGCGCACCAAGCATCCGCCCGACCAGCGGACGCGCGCCGATGCCAGCGCCGCCGGGGGAGGACGGGGCGGGTGGGCACAGCAGGCCGGAGCGGAGGGCCGAACCGGCTTACTTAACATAATGCTCATTATCGACCATGCTCTGGCAACCCCCGAGAAGGGGCGAAACGGCCAACCCAGGACGGCGATCCGCGGCGACGCGCCACCGCGCCGGGCAGATCGGCCACGCGCGATGAAACCGACCGGCGGACGCGCGAGTCTCACTCTGGACACATCGCCACCCCGGACGAAAGGTGACCATGAGCGAACAGCTCGACCAGGTCTTCGGGCAACTCGTGAACCGCAGCTGGGCCCGATTCTCCGAGAACCTCAAGGCCCGCGAGATCGACGACCTGCTCGTCGGCGCCGTCATCACGGCGGCCGTCGCCCAGGGCAACGCCCTCATCGACCTCAACTCCGACGGCGGGCACCACTACCTGCGCTTCCAGCACCTCCAGCACAAGCACCGCCTGATGTTCCAGCTGACCCACCTGACCGGCGACGTCGCCTCCGCCAAGGTCCTGCAGCACCACGCGGCCGTCACGATCGCCTACGGCGAGTACGTCGAGGACGCGCGGACGGTCTGGCAGGCGCTCAAGAGCGAGGTCAAGAGCGGCTTCCTCGACGTCGGCGAGCCCGGCGTGTTCACCGTCGACGCCGACCTCGGCACCGGCTACGTGTACGTCCAGGTGCCCCTCCTGCTCGACCTGGATCAGTACTTCGCCGACCACTACACGGTGAAGTACCCCGTGCTGCAGGAGCACATCGCCGCCGTATCCCAGGCCTGCGCGAAGTACCTGCACGGCCGAATCGCCGCCTGACCGGGAGGAACACCATGCTTTCGTTGATCAACAAGTTCAAGAACAACGCCGAGGCCCGGGAGAGCAAGGACGAGGCCCTCATCGGCGAGATGGTGTTCACGATGGCGCATCTGGGCTGTCCGGTCATCGGGATCAAGTCCGGCGCCGACCTGCAGTACGTGCGGTTCAAGCCGGTGGGCGACGAGGTCCTGTACAGCTTCACGATCGTGCTGGACCGCAAGACCGGCGACGGCGCGCTGCAGCAGGCGGTGCTCGGCAGCAAGGCCACGCTGACGTTCGTCGCCGAGGTGAAGAACCACATCGCCGATCCCGACGACCTCGTGGCGATGTTCCGCACCGACATGGCGAACATGCTGCGCAGCCCGTGGTTCGGCGACATCAAGCTCGATCACCAGCTCAACTCGATCACCGCGACGAAGAAGCAGATCATCGACATCGACGACTACGCGGGCGCCGACGGCGCCGACCGGGACCGGCTCCGGCAGCTGCTGCAGGGCACCGTGCAGGAGTTGCGGGAGAAGGTCGCGCCGTACAAGAAGTGACGGCGGCCGGCGGTGGCGGCGCGTTCTTCGCGGGCGCCGCCACCGCTTCCCCGCGGCGGACTGACGTCCGGAAAGATGCCAAACCAGACAGAAGCTGAATTCTGTCTGGTTTGATCGGCGTTGCCGGATTGCGTCCGACGCGCCCTGCGGCGCGTCGGGTGCTCCGGCGAGATCCGCGGCTCCGGCGTGCGTGCGCTACGGCAGCGGGCGGGCGCCGCGCAGGAACTGGTCGACCGCGGTGTCGACGAGCCCCTCGAGCAGTTCGGGCGGGGCGAAGTTGCCGTTGATGATCGCGGTGATCCCCTGCAGGGTGGCGAACAGGACGATCCCGATCCGCTGGGTGTCGCCTTCCTGGAGCGCGCCTTCCTCCTGCCCCTGGCGCACCACCTCGTGCATCAGCCCGAACGGCGCCGCGGCCGCCTCGACGATGTGCGTCGCGCCCGGGCGGTGCTTGCTGGAGTACATCAGCTCGAGCAGCGCGGCGTTCTCGGTGGCGAAGCGGGTGTAGGCGTTCGCGGCGGCGCGGACGCGCGACGGGAAGTCCTCGGCGGCGCCCTCGAGGGCCGCGCGGAGCGTGGCGTCCAGGCGGTGGAAGCCGGCTTCGGCGAGGGCGTCCAGGAGCGCCTGGCGGTCGGGGAAATGCCGGCGGGGCGCGGCGTGGTTGACGCCGATCTCCCGGGCGAGTTCGCGTAGGGAGAGCTGGTCGGAGCCGTGCTCGCGCAGGCCGCGTTCGGCCGCGTCGAGCAGTGCGTCGCGGAGCCGTCCGTGGTGGTAGGGCCGGCGGTCGGTTGGGGCTGACACGGGTGACACCCTCGAGGCGCCCGCGTCGTGCTCGCCGTCCGCAACCTCGACAAGGGGCGCGCGGCGGCCGCCGAGAAGGCGGGCGAGGTGGAGGTGCGGCCGCTCGATCTGGCTGATCTCGCTTCGGCGCGCGGGTTCGCCGCGGAGTTCGCCGAGCCCGTCGACGTGCTGGTGAACAACGCCGGCGTGATGGTCCCGCCCTTCTCCCGGACGGCCGACGGCTTCGAGTTGCAGTTCGGTACGAACCATCTGGGGCATTTCGCGCTGACGAACCTGCTGCTGCCGCGGATCCGGGGCAGGGTCGTGACGGTGTCGTCCAATGGGCATCGGGCGGGGCGGATCGAGTTCGACGATCTGAACTGGGAGCGCAGGCCGTATCGGGCGATGGCCGCTTACGGGCAGTCGAAGCTGGCCAATCTGCTGTTCACGTCCGAGCTGCAGCGGCGGCTCGCCGGGGCGGGGTCGGCGGTGATCGCGACGGCGGCGCATCCGGGCCTGGCGGCCACGAACCTGCTGGAGTCCAGTGGCCGGCTGCGGGGGTTCGACCGGGCGCGGAAGTCCGTCGCGGGGCGGCTGGCGCAGAGCGAGGAGGACGGCGCGCTGCCCACGTTGTTCGCGGCTGTGGCGGACGTTCCGGGTGACGGTTATGCCGGGCCCGGCGGGTTTCTCGAGGGGCGTGGCGCGCCGAAGCTGGGGTGCGGCTCCCCCATCGGCGTTTCCGGCGGCGCGGTGGCGGCGCGATCGTCGTGGTCGGCGGCGCCGCCCTCGCGCCGGGCGGCGGCGGGCCGGTGCCCGGCGCGGCGGTTGTGGTCTCCGGCGCGGTCGGGCGTCCTCGTGTCGCCGCGGGCCGCTCCCCCGGTGGCCGGGTGCTGTGGTCGGGGACGTCCGGTGGTGGGGTCGGTCAGGCGGGCGGGAGGCGGAGGGCGAAGACGCCCCAGCCGAGGTAGCGCCGGTTGTAGGTCAGGTAGGTGCGGCGGGAGCGGTCGGCGAACTCGCGCATGGCGGGGGCGTCGGGGTCGCCGGGGTTGTCGCGGAGCCAGGTGTGGACGGTCTGCCACTGCGAGGCGACGTAGCGGTCCCAGTCGTCGGTGTCGGCCAGGACCATTTCGACGAGTTCGACGCCGGCGTCGTCGAAGCGGTCGAGGGTTCCGGCGAGGGTGGCGAAGTCGCCGGGTGCGAAGCCGAGGGCGGCGGGTGCGGCTTCGGGGGGTTCGTCGATCCAGTACGGTTCCCCCACCAGCAGGAGGCCGCCGGGGGCGGTGGATCGGCGCAGGAGCGCGATGGTGCCGGTGAGGCCGTCGCCGATCCAGGTGGCGCCGAGGCAGGCGGTGACGTCGAAGAGGCCCGGGGTGTGGTGGTGGGTGGCGTCGCCGTGTTCGAAGGTGACTTGGCCGGTGACACCGAGGTGGCGGGCGCGGTCGCGGGCGGCGGTGAGGAAGGTTGCGCTGAGGTCGATGCCGTGGCCGGTGGCGCCGTGGGCGGCGGCCCAGGTGCAGAGCATTTCGCCTTTGCCGCAGGCGAGGTCGAGGATGCGGGTGTGGGGGCCGATGCGGGCGATGTCGCCGAGGAGTCGGAGTTTGCGGTCGCTGAGGGGGTTGAGGATGCGGTGGTCGGCTTCGGCGATCTCGTGGTGGCGCAGCACGGTGGTCATGGTGCCGGTCGGTCGGGTGGGGGTGCGAGGGGTTTTCGGGTGAGTTCGATGAGGCGGCGGGCGTTGCGGACGGCGGCGCCGTGGGGGTCGTTGTTGAAGTAGACGTAGGCGTCGTCGGTGAGGTCGGGGATCCAGGCGGTGAGGTCGGGGTCGGTGTAGTCGGGCCAGGGGTGGCCGGGGCCTTCGTGGAGGCGGAGGTAGGTCCAGTCGGTGGTGCGCCAGAGGGGTGTGAGGGGGCGGCCGAGCCGGTCTGCCCAGCAGAGGGCGGCGTGGTGGTGTTCGAGGACGGCGCGGACGTCGTCGGTCCACCAGGTGGGGTGGCGGGGTTCGACGGCGACGCGGATGTGGCGGGGGAAGCGTCGCAGGCAGGCGTCGAGGCGTTCGGGGTCGGCTTTGAGGGTGGGCGGGAGTTGCAGGAGGATCGGGCCGAGTCGGGGGCCGAGGCCGGTGGCGGCGTCGAGGAGGCGGGCGACGGGTTCGGCGGGGTCGTTGAGGCGTTTCATGTGGGTGAGGTAGCGGCTGGCTTTGACGGCCATGACGAAGTGGTCGGGGGTGGCGTCGCGCCATCGTTCGAAGGTGGTGCGGGCGGGCAGGCGGTAGAAGGCGTTGTTGTTCTCGACGGTGGTGAAGGTGCGGGCGTAGTGGTGCAGCCAGTGGCGCTGGGCGAGGCGGGGCGGGTAGAGGGGGCCGCGCCAGTCGGTGTACTGCCAGCCCGAGGTGCCGATGCGCATGGGCCTCTCCCCCGGTGTCGGGACGTCCGTCGCGTGGGGTCTTACCCGGTCGTGCGGCGGTGGGGTTCGAGGGCGCGGATGTAGTCGACGAGGCGGACGCCGATGTCGAAGGCGAGGTCGGGGGTGTCGAGGTCGGGGTCGGGCCAGGTTTCGGAGATGCGTCGCCAGGTGGTGCGGCCGAGGAAGGGGCCGGGGACGGGGTCGTCGCCGAGGAGGGGGCGCCAGGCGGGTTGTGCGGTGAGGAGGCGTTCGAGGGCGGCCTGGTTGTCGGGTTCGGCGGGGTGTTCGGCGTGGTAGCCGATTTCGAGGGCGGTGGTGCGGGTGCCGGGTGCGAGTTCCGCGGGGATGAGCTGTGCTTCGTAGTGTTCGCGTTCGGGTCGGGGGGTGCCGAACCAGGCTTTGAGTCCGTTGTGGCGGACGTGGAGGTGGGGGTGGCCGAGGTCGGGTGGGGTGGCCGCGTGGACGATCTCGGCGACCTGGTCGAACAGTTCCCGCGCGGTCATGGTGGTGATCTTATGGGGCGGGTGTGACGGTGCCGCGCCGCGGTGTGCGCGGGTGCTGTGCGGGGTGTGGGTGTCGGTGGTGGGCGGTAGCGTCCGCGTGGTGCGTCCGATCGATGTTGAGCGTGTGTCCGTGGGCGAGTGCGTGGACCGGTATGTGGAGATGGTGCGGGCGAAGACGGTGACGGGGGCGCTGTCTCCGGGGACGGCGGAGGTGTACGCACGGGACGCGGCGACGTTCGCGGAGCTGGCCGGTGCGGATCGGGTGCTGGACGATCTGACGGGTGAGGACGTCGATGCGGTGCTGTTGAGGTTCGCGCGCAAGCCGGACGGTCGGCGGCGCGTGGGCGCCGGGGCGTCCGGGGGCGGTTCGGGTGGTGCGGGGGGCGCGGTGCAGAGTGCGGCGTCGCAGGCGCGGTTCCGGCGTTCGGTGTCGGGGTTGTTCCGGTATGCGGTGGTGGCGGGGTGGGTGCAGCTGAATCCGATGGAGGCGGTGACGGTGCGGCCGCGGCATCGGGGCGGGTTGCGGGCGGAGCGGCGGGCGTTGACGGTGGAGCAGGCGGAGGGGCTGCTGGGCGCGGCGCGGGATCTGGCGGATGCGGGCGAGGGGCAGGGGCGGCCTGATCAGCGGACGGAGTTGCGGGACGGGTTGATCGTGCTGCTGCTGGCGGCGGTGGGGCCGCGGGTGTCGGAGCTGACGCGGGCGAACGTGGAGGATTTCTTCGTCAACGGCGGTACGCGGTACTGGCGGGTGTTCGGCAAGGGCGGGCGGACGCGGGACGTGCCGTTGCCGGGGCCGGTGGTGGAGGTGCTGGACGCGTATCTGGCGGACGGGCGGGGGCTGCTGGACCGGGGGCGGGAGCCGAAGGCGTTGCTGCTGTCGTGGCGGGGCCGGCGGTTGGCGCGGGGTGATGTGCAGGGGGTGATCGACCGGGTTCTGGCGCGGGTGGAGCCGGGGCGGCGGCGGAGCGTGACGCCGCACGGGCTGCGGCACACGACGGCGACGCATCTGCTGGCGGCGGCGACGGACATGGACGCGGTGCGGCGGGTGCTGGGGCATGCAGATCTGGCGACGCTGGGGCGGTATCGGGACGAGTTGCCCGGTGAGCTGGAGGCGGCGATGCGGGTGCATCCGCTGCTGGGTTCGGTGGTGCGCGGCGGTCCGGGGGCGGGGTCGTCAGATCCAGCCGAGTTCGGTGGGCTGGGGGAAGCCGGTGTGCCAGATGCCGTAGGCGGTGAGGGCGAGGGCGGCGGGCGCGAACGCGATGATGAGGGTTCGTCCGAGGTGGTGCCGGGTGTGCCAGCCCCACGCGGTGAAGGCGGCGGCGACGGCGATGCCCATGACGGCGGTGCCGCCTTCGAGTGAGTTGGTGGTCCAGGTGAGGCCGACGGCGAGGGCGGGGACGAGCGTGAGCCGTGCGGGCGGTGCGGGGCGGCGGGCGAGCGCGCGGGCGAGGGCGGCGGCGACCAGGGCGGTTCCGGCGTACCAGATGTAGTGGCCGGCGACTTCGTCCCACAGGTGGACGATGGGGAGGCCGGGGGTGTCGTTGCCGACGGAGTTGGCGGCGAGGTGGATGCCGTGTCCTTCGACGTAGGTGATGGCGCCGGTGAGGTAGAGGATCCAGGCGGTGCGGTCGGCGCGGGCGGTGTGGAGCGCGGCGGCGGCGGTGAGCAGGACGGCGTAGGGGGTGATGATGTCGGCCCAGTCGGCCCAGCGGGTGTGGCCGACGGTGCCGAGCCCGGCGAGGCCGAAGCCGATGTGGTGGGTGAGGCCGTAGAGGAGGGCGCAGGCGGTGAGCCAGCGCAGGGCGCGTGCGTCGTGCGCGGCGGGTGCGGCCGGTGGCGTGGTCATGCCCCTCCCCTGTTCTGCGGGTGTCCATCATGGCGCGTGCAGGGCGGGACGGGCGGCGCTTCGGGGAGTTCGGGGATTCGGGGGGTCGGGGCGGGTGCGGCCCGCCGGAACGGGTTCCGGCAGGCCGCAGGATCGGCCGGTGCTAGTGGGCGGCCTCGAGGTGGCCGGCGCGGCGGCGGACGCCGGTGGCGGCGATGACGGCGCCGAGCACACACAGCAGCCCGGTCAGCAGGACGGCGGCGTGCAGGCCGTTCATGAACGCCTGGGCGGTGCCGTCGATGACGGCGTGCCGGAGTTCGCCGGGCATGGACGGTGCGACGGGCGCGATGCCCATGGCGGCGGCGTCCTCGGCTCCGGCGAGGCGGCCGACGGTGGCGGCGGGGACGCCGGCGGGTGAGTTCGCCGGTGAAGGTGGCGCCGACGCGGCTGCCGATGAGGGAGACCAGGACGGACGTGCCGAGGGCGCCGCCGAACTGCAGGACGGTGGCCTGGAGGCCGCCGGCGACGCCGATCATGTAGAAG